>JBFHKL010000273.1:0-5568 GCA_041595375.1 Saccharicrinis sp. | reverse complement strand
TTTCCAAGCTAAAAGGGGATTTGGAAAAAATAGATAAGCAAAAAACCACACAGCGTAAAAATCGTGGTAAGATGGTTCGTGTGGCTTTGGTGGGATATACCAATGTAGGCAAATCTACTCTTATGAACACCTTGAGTAAGTCGAGTGTGCTTGCTGAGAATAAGCTTTTTGCTACTCTGGATACAACCGTTCGCAAGGTGGTTATTGGAAATCTTCCTTTCCTAACAGCCGATACAGTGGGGTTTATTCGTAAGTTACCCCATCATCTGGTCGATTCTTTTAAGTCAACCTTAGATGAGGTGCGTGAAGCTGATATCTTAGTGCATGTAGTGGATATCTCGCATGTGGGTTTTGAACAGCAGATTGAAATTGTGAATAAAACGCTTCAGGAGCTCGATAAAACAGAGAAAAAAATGATAATGGTGTTCAATAAGATTGATGCTTTTCATTATGTCCCCAAGGATGAGGATGATTTGACACCCGTTCAGCGTGAAAATTACTCCTTGGACGATTTGAAAAAAACATGGATGGCAAAGAACTCAGATACAGTTTTTATCTCCGCTAAAAACAAGGATAATCTGAATGATTTTAAAGAATTGATATATGAAGAGGTAAGGAAAATACATACTGCTCGTTTTCCATATAATGATTTTTTATATCCGAATTTGAATTTTAATGAAGATGATTATTAGCTCATATCTCAGGAGCTTTAGTTGTTATTGCTTGTTTGTACATGTGAACGATTTAGAGAATGAAAGTCTTTGTATTATAAAATAAAAAAAGCTACCCTTGGGTAGCTTTTTTTATGCTATGTTATGTCAGTATTGACTATTTTATCAATCCTTGTTTAATCATATATTCGGCAATTTGAACGGCGTTTAGTGCTGCACCCTTTTTAATCTGGTCACTCACGCACCAAAAAGCAATGCTATTGGGGTTTGAAATATCTTTTCTTATTCTTCCTACAAAAACATCATCCTGACCGGCTAAATCAAATGGCATAGGATATTGATTTTCTTCGGGTTTATCAATTACGGTAATTCCTTGTGTTTTTTCACACTCGGCGCGATATTCTTCCGGAGACACAGGTCGTTCTGTTTCTGCCCAGATAGCTTCTGAATGTGCTCTCATCACAGGAACACGAACTGTTGTGGCGCTAACCTCAATGTCAGAATGCATAATTTTTTTAGTCTCATTATACATTTTCATTTCCTCTTTGGTGTATCCGTTATCGGTAAATACATCTATATGAGGAATCACATTAAATAGCAACTGATGAGCGAATTTTTCAACGGTAAGTTCTTTATTCTCTGCAAAATCTCTTACTTGTTGTTCAAGTTCTGCCATAGCCATTGCTCCTGCACCACTGGCTGATTGGTATGATGAAATGTGAACTTTTTTAATGTGTGATATATTTTCAAGGGCTTTTAATGCTACAACCATTTGTATTGTTGTACAGTTGGGATTGGCAATAATGTTGCGCGGAGCATTTTTGCAGTCCTCTGGGTTTACCTCAGGTACAACCAAAGGTACATCTTTATCCATCCTGAAAGCACTTGAATTGTCAATCATTATGGTACCGTGTTTGGTAATTGTTTCGGCAAAATCCTTTGATGTGCTTCCTCCCGCCGATGTTAAAGCAATATCAATATCTTTAAAGTCATCGTTGTGACATAGCTCTTTAACAACCAGTTCTTTTCCCTTAAAGGTGTATTTTTTTCCTGCACTTCGTGCCGAACCAAATAAGACCAATTCATCCATAGGGAAATTACGTTCTTCCAGAACTTTTAAAAACTCTTGTCCTACAGCGCCACTGGCACCAACAATTGCTACTTTCATCTAAAAAATTATAAAAAAATGACTACAAATTTATTATTAACTAATACAGTTTAGTTAAATTGTATTAGTTGGTAATGATGATAAATATCATGCAAAAGTATAGATTTTCACCATAATCATATGCTATGAAGCGTTATTTTTTACTTTTTTTATTCTTTCCTGCAATCCTTTGTGCTCAATTTGTTGAAGATTGGAATAGGGCGGACTTTCAAGAGGTTCCTATGTGGGATGGAAATACCGAATTGTTTTCAATCAATAGTTCATTGTTTCAGATTGATTTAACGGCACCCGCTGAAGCTGGAGAGGCCTATCTGTATACGGCATGCGAAGCAATAGATAATGCCTACTGGGAATTCTCGGTACAAATGGATTTTAATCCTTCCTCGGCTAACTATGCGGTGGTTTATATTTGTGCCAGTGACTTGGCTGTGGATGAAGATCTGGAGGGTTATTTTGTTAAAATTGGAGATACAGCGGATGATGTGTCTCTTTGGAAAAGGATAAATGGAGTTGATGTAAAAATTATAGATGGGACAGATAAACTATTAGATACTTCTTTGGTTAATGTATCAGTTAGAGTGGAAAGAGACGATGCGGGTAATTGGTTATTGTATTCAAAAACAGAAGAAGATGAATATGCGCTTGAAGGTGCTGTTTTTGATAACGACCTGGTAAGGAGTAATTATTTTATTTTGGGCTGTGTCTATACCTCCAGTCGAAGTGTGCTGTTTCATTATGGAGCAATCGAGGTTGAAGGAGATCCTTTTGTAGATGAGGAGCCGCCTCGTTTGTTATCTCATCAGGTATTAAATGGTCAGTTGTTTCAGCTTGTTTTTGATGAAGTACCTGATGTAAGTACTATTAGTGGTGATCATTTTACCTTTTTAAGTGATGATGTAATTATAGAGTCGGTCAATTTCGAGGATGAAAAGGTGGATCTTTTACTGGAGGATTATATGAGTGATATCGGGAATGGTCAGCTTGAAATAAAGGATATTGCCGATGCTGCGGGTAATTTTATTCACGATACCATAATCTATTATTCATACAATCGCTTGCATATATCTCAGCATAAGGTATTGTCTGATCGTGAACTTCTGTTGCAGTTCTCAAAACCCATCGATTTTGATCTGTTTAGTCTTGATGGGTTAAGCGGGCTGAGTTTTGAGTCTTACTCATGGAGTAACGATTCGCTTGTTGTTTTGCAGTCTTTGTCAGTTTTTGAGCCGGGGGAAGTTTATTCTCTAACAGTATCTGGTGTATCCGATTGGTTGGGAGATCAATTAAAGGATACTACCATAGATGTGGTGTATTATAAGGCACAGAGGTTCGATGTAGTTATATCTGAGTTTATGTCTGATCCTTCGCCTGAAGTGGGTTTGCCAGAAGTGGAATATATTGAGCTTTTCAATACTACTGATCATGTCATTGATCTTGGAGGGTTTTATTTATCTGTTAATGGGGATGCATCTGTGGTTCCGGACTATGAATTGGCGGCACAATCCTATGTTCTGGTCACTGACTTGTCGGATGTTGATTTATGGGATCCTCAACTGCCGGTTTTAGGTTTTAACTCCTTGCCTTCATTAACAAATAGCAGTGGTGAGTTAGTTTTGTATAATTTAAATGGGCAGGTGTGTGATGCGGTGTTTTATCCTTTGGGCGTTGATGATGATACTTTTAAGAGCGATGGGGGATGGTCGTTAGAGCGAATAGACTGCAGTAATTTTGAACTGAGCAATGGAAATTGGGATTATACAGTGGATCTTGATGGAGGAACACCTGGCAGGGAGAATTCTCTTAAACAGGAGAATCCGGATTACAATGCTCCTGTTATAAAATATATCAGGTATATAAGCAAAAGTGCATGCGAGCTGGTGTTTAGTGAGGCAATGGATACAATAGGGTGGTTCGAAAATGCTCCTTTGGATCATGCGTCATTAAAAATTAAAGCGAACGATATAGATTCTACGCTTCTGGATAGGGTAGGTCTGTATTTTGAAACTGCTTGTGATACTGGGGTTGTATATTTAGCAACTTTGAATGAGCAGCTGAGTGATTATGCAGGTAATGAATTGTTTAATGAATTTCAATGGCGTATAGGTATTCCGCAATCTATCGATAGCTTTGATGTGTGTATTAATGAGGTTTTATTTAATCCTGCAGAAGGAGGCGTTGATTTTGTAGAGATTTATAATCGATCGGAAAAGATCATTAATCTTAGTCAACTTTATGTGGCATCGATGGCGGATATGGTTCCGGTAAAATTATATCAGGTTAATGAGTTTAATCAGTTATTGTTTCCGGGTGAGTATTGTGTGATAGCGGAGGATACGGCCGTGTTAATGAATGCGTATGAAAATGCAATTAGTCAATTGCTTTGTGAAAGTAGTTTGCCCTCGTTGAATGATGATGAAGGAAATATTGCGGTGGTAAGAGAGAATGGTGATGTGCTCGATTATTTTGAATATACTGATGATATGCATTATGAATTACTTCAGGAGGATGAGGGCGTTTCGCTGGAAAGATTAAGTCCGAATATGCCTACGAACAATATAAACAACTGGCATTCGGCATCATCAGCATCGGGTTATGCTACTCCAACTCTTGTTAATTCACAATACACTGATTTTTCGGATGATCAAAAAGAAAAATGGATGTGGCTCGAAACCGAAAGCTTTAGTCCCAATGGAGATGGAGATAATGATTATATGCAAATCAATTATCAGCTTAGGGAAAGTGGATGGTCGGGTAGTGTTGTTGTGTATGATAGTAGAGGGAGGCTGATTAATGCGTTGGCAAACAATGATCTATTGGGGACAAGTGGTTTCTTTAAGTGGGATGGTTCCACAGATAATAATAATAAAGCTGCTGTGGGAATTTATATTGTTTATGCAGAGTTCTTTTCTTCGTCAGGCGAGGTGAAAAAAGAGAAACTGGTTTGTGTGCTGTCAGCCGGCCGAAAGAAATAGGCATTGTAGGTCCGGATAAGATGATGTTTTAGCAGAAAGGCATTAAGTGTCTTCTATGTTAATTCTGTTGGCTTTTTTTACGTGTTGGCTAATGACAAGTGCATTAAATCTTCATAAGATCACTGCTGTACTCAGCATAGCTAAAGTATACTTTGTCTCTATTCCTGCGTATTCCAATATTTTTTTTACATGTAATGTTGTCATTTTATTTTCTGCAATGTGTGGAGCGGGCTATCTATAGATAGGTAGGATATTAAAAATACAGATATAAAACGAAAGCTTTCCTTGGTTTAGTATCTTCTTTGTGTACGCTTCTCTCTTGTGCGCTTTGTGAAGTTGGAGGTTTGTATTACCAAATTCTTTTATGAATAATTGTGCTGTGTAATTTATAGTAAACGTTTCAAATACGTTAATGTATTTTATGAGTGTGTGTGGTTGAAAAATATTGATATATGTTTTTAAACATATTTTATGAATTATTAAATAATTATTGTTAAAAAAATTAGGGTTGTTTTTCGGACTTTACGCGTGTTTTAGCTCTGTTTCTTATCTTTTCTCTCCTGTTTTATAGGGTAATATGGCCTACTTAAGGTGCTTATTTTTGTGCCTGTACGTGTCTTTTTTACATTTTATTTCAAAACTATTTGCTGTTGTGAAATTTTATTTTTTCATTTGTCAAACATAAACGTATAATTAACGTATATTAATCATTGGAAACAAAAATCAATAATTAAGTATTAGGATGGGTATCTCATTG
>JBFHKL010000272.1:0-5581 GCA_041595375.1 Saccharicrinis sp. | reverse complement strand
GCAAGCGGACGAGCAGTTATCTCAGTGAAGGATAAACACGGTAACGTTAAAGTTATTATTCAAAATGATACGGAAACAGAAGAGGCCTATAAGCTTAGGATAAATGGAAAAGAAACACAATTTTTAGCACCAGCCAGAGCAATTATGGCTATTGTGATTAAACAATAATTCATGAGATGTTAAGAAAATATTGATCAGTGGAAACCATATCGTAGATAAGTTAATTTCTGCTGACCAATATATTTGAGTAGTAATGCCCTACCAAAGGGGTAAAATAATTTATCAAAAAAAGTTAAGGAATCAATGTATACCTATTAATATTGATTTTAACTCTACTTTTTACCAATTGCTGTTATTATATTTATAGGTTTAGAATTATTTATTTAATTTTCGCTTCTATATCATTAAACGACAAAAACGGTTTGTTAATTATATGAGAGTTACATTTACTTCTATCCCCCAAAAAAAAGGAATAGTGTGGTTTAAAGAGCTTTTTCTTTGACCGGTACTTGATATCATTTTTTTATGTGGGATATTTCTTTGGTATTATCATATCTTTAGAAATAGTTAAGTGAATGGCCTAAGGAATGATTTAGATATAATAACAGCTTTGTATGAAATATATTGACAGAGATATTAGCTGGCTGAGTTTTAATGCCAGAATTCTGCAGGAGATTGAAGATGTGAGTGTTCCATTGATGGAGCGTTTGAAGTTTGTTGCTATTTACTCGTCTAATCTCGAAGAGTTTTATAAAGTTCGTGTGGCTGGTCATCGTTTTGAGCAGAAATATAATGGTGATAAAAAAAATAAGTTTGGGTATCGTCCTTCTTATATTTTACAACAGATTAATAATATAGTAAGCGATCAGCAGGAAAAGCTGGGGAAATTGTTTTACAATGAACTTGTTCCTGAAATGGCCGTTGAAGGAATTTATTTTTTACATAAGGATTTACAAGAGACGGATATCAAGCTGGTTTCGGATTATTTTGATGACTATTTACAAGGAAATTTTGAACTGCTTGAAATTAGTAATCAAACGAAAATAGAATTAAAAAATCAGACCATTTATTTATATATCTTATATAGTCAAAAGGAATATCTTCGTGAATTGGATTATAAAAAATGGGGCCGTTTTATTACTATTTTTAGTAAAAAACAGGAACAACGCATTATTCAGCTTGATGATATTTTTAAATATAATGTGCATAAATATCTGGGCACTTCGGCAAAAGTGTATGCCGTAAAGATTTCGCGAGATGCGGAGCTGTATATTGACGAGGAGCAGGAAGATAGTGTGGTTAAGAAAATAAAGAAGAGTCTCATGAAAAGAGAGACGGGTCTTCCTTGTCGTCTGTTATTTAATGAAAATATTCCATTCAAATTTATTAATGATCTGCGTAAGAAGTTAGATTTGGATATGGTTAGCCTTATACCCGGAGGTAAATATCATAATTTCTACGATTTTTTTACTTTCCCTGCCTTTACTAAAAAAACACATCTGTATCATGTTGAACGTGACTTTGTTAAGTGCGAACGACTCAGTCATACAAAAGACCTTTTTAAAGAGATAAAAAAAGCAGATGTCTTCTTAAGTTATCCCTATCAGGATTTTGAGTATGTTGTTGATTTTTTGCAACAAGCGGCTGAAGATAAGAGGGTGACGGAAATTAATATTACCTTGTATAGGGTGAATGAAACCTCAAAGATTTGTCAGGCACTGGAATATGCGGCTAAAAAGGGGAAAAAAGTGTTTGTGCTGGCTGAGGTACTCGCCCGTTTCGATGAGGCTACTAATATTTATTGGGGAGAGCGGCTGGAGAATGCAGGTGCAACGGTAAAATATGGCATTAATAACCTGAAAGTTCATGCTAAAATATTCACCGTTAAAAGAGAGGAAAAGGATGGGCTGAGTACCTATGCTTATCTGGGGACAGGTAACCTGAACGAAAAAACAGCTATGTTATACTGTGATCATGGTTTACTCACTGCAGATAAACGCTATGTGAATGATTTGGATGCGGTTTTTGCTTTCCTAAAAGATGAAAAGTACAGACCTGTTTTTAATCTATTGCTGGTGGCTCCCTTTGTTCTTAGAGATACTTTGGAATTGTTGATTGATCATGAAATAGAAATTGCCAAAGGCGGAGGCGAAGGTAAAATGCTTATCAAGCTCAATAGTCTTGAAGATCCGCGGATGATTGATAAAGTAAGAAAAGCAGCTGATGCAGGTGTGAAGATAGATATGGTGATACGTGGTATTTGTTGTTATTTTCCACAAACGGGGGCGCAGAAAAAAAATATAAGAATAGTGAGTGTGGTTGATCGTTATTTGGAACATGCTCGCATTTATCATTTTCATAATCAGGGCAAGGGTAAAACATTTCTGGCGTCGGCCGATTGGATGACCCGTAATCTTTCAAACAGAATAGAGGTCGCTTTTCCTATTATGAACCCAATGATACAGAAAATGTTATGTAAGGAGATAAAGTGCCAGTTGAATGATCATTTAAAAGGGCGTTATGTGGCTAATGGCCAGGAGAATAGTTATGTAGAGGGGGGTGATGAAAAATCATCGCAGGAAAAAATGTTTGATCTGGTGAAACAATTATAGGGTGTGAGGGGTACGCCTAATGAGAATTAAATGAAATAACGATGGCTGAGGTAATTTCAACAGAATTGGTGGAGCAATGTAAGAAAATTGTGAAAAATAAGATTGAGGAAAGTAATAATCCAATCATGTTTTTTCATAATTGGGAGCATACTTTAAATGTGTATGATGCCACTACCGAAATAGCTGGTAATACAAAAGGAATAACAGATAAGGAGTTAAAGTTAATGCAAATTGCAGCGCTGTTTCACGATGTAACGGCTTGTGTGGAGAGTTGTGGCCATGAACAAAAGGCTGCAGACCTTGCCCAACTTATCCTTACTGAAAAAGCAGTTTCTGCTGAAGCTATCGATTTTGTTAAACGACTTATACTTGCTACTAAACTATCGCATAAACCCTTTGATATTTTTGAATGTATAATAAAAGATGCAGATCTCTCTCACCTGAGGAAAGGAACCTATATCAGAGAACCTTTTGTGAATCTTTTTAAAGAAATAAGCGCCTCTCGTAAGCTGACTCCTACTGAATGGGTAGCGGAATGTATCGACTTTTTTGATAAGAATACCTTTTATACCACTTATGCTAAAGAGAATTTCCAGGCTGGAAAAGAAAAGAATAAAGAGAAGTTAAAAGAATTACTGCAAATGGAAATAAATACCTTAGAAGATTTAGAGACACAAACGGCAAAGGTTAAAAAGAAAAAGAAAGAGAAAAAAAACAAGATAGAGGTGGACGTGAAGTCTGATAAAGGAATTGAAAATATGTTCAGAATTGAGCTGCGAAATCATTTAACTCTTAGCCGCATTGCTGATGATAAAGCCAATACCCTTATTAGCGTGAATGCCATTGTTATTTCGATTGTGCTCTCGGCCTTGTTTCCTAAGTTAGATAATAACCCGTACTTAACATTCCCAGCTCTTTCATTACTTGTGAGTAGTATTGTTACCATTATTATTTCTATTATCTCTACCATACCCCGCACCACGCATGGCTTGCTTACTAAGGAAGATGTGATAAATAGAAAAGGCAATCTTGTTTTCTTTGGTAATTTTCATAATATGGACTTGGAAGATTTTGAATGGGGAATTGAAGAGTTTATACATGATAAAGACTTTTTGTATAAAACATTAACCCGCGATCTTTATTTCTTAGGAAAGGTACTAAAGAAAAAATATGCCTATTTACGTATTGGGTATCTTACTTTTGTGGTTGGATTGATCTTTTCGAGTTTTGTTTTTGTTTTTAAGATTTTCTCAAATTATGTATAACAATAAGAGTCTTTACTTGCTCAATGCATGTCGCTTAAGCCCTGTATTTTAATGATTCACGGGTTTTTTTATGTGTAAAAAGGAGGTCGAATTCAGGATGAAGACGACCTCCGGTACACACAGGAATTTTGGGAGGAAAATTAATTTTTAAGTTTCCTTACTTAAAAACTACTGCGGCAAATATCTTTTTTTAATACGTTCTAATCGTTAACCCTCTGTTATCAATACCTTAATTATTGCTTTGGTATCGTACCAATCTCTTGGCGATTTTGGTATCAGTCTTAAGATACATAAAGTCGTTCGGTACTTGTGTTTTTTAGTTTTCTATTCCCCTGCATAATTGGTCCACCTTTTTCAGTAAGCTCGGGTTTCTGTAATTCCCATGCATAGCTAAAATATAGCTTTTGGCTTTGTTTAGTGTTATTCCTGCAGAAGTAATATATAAGGGATTAAGGCTATTTCCTCTGAATATTTTACACTCGTCTGGTGTGCCGATAAAACTTTTTTTGGCAACCCCAATAATAGGAATGGTACCGTTAAGGGCATTGTACAAATGCATTCCTAAGCCAGGTTTGGCGTTCGCACCAAGGTTTACATATCCATCAACAATAATCATATCTAGCTGATGAATAACTTTAGGCAATAGGGCTAATATACAAGGTAGTTCTCGTTTGTAAAACTCGCCTGGCTCATAGGGTTCTATGCAGTTAATGTCAGTTACAATTTCCTGAATAGGCTTTTCGGAGTCCCAGTCAGAAAATATAATACCAGCAGCTTTGGCACTGTTTTGGGTATATTGAACATCTGTTGCGAGTATCATTTTATATATTATTGATTACAGAATCTCTATTTAAATAAAATATTCTTCCGGATTTTTCGCTCGGTATTGTATACTTATTGATGCTAAATGTGCTGGATTATTGCTGTTAATAATGGCTTTGTAGGTTTTTTTGTCAACGATGTATTTATAAACATGTAAATGATTGATATTCTTACTCAAGTGTTTGTTGCTGAACAATTGATCTCCATGCTTTAGCGTTAATTCTCCAAGGTAAGATTCTACATAGATTGCTTTTGTTTTAGGCCATTGTTTTTTCACTTTTATGCGTCGTTGTTCTTCTTGTAGTTCAATGAAATGTCTCTGTTTGTTTTGTAGGATTCTTGTGTGCTCTATGTTGCCGTTTCCTGTCAGCTTAATTAAAGTAATCTGAGCCAACTCTGCTATGGTCTCTGTAAGGTTCCTGATTTCTTTGTTTTTGCATTTACTAGTTGTTAAGGAGGTGATTAGTGGAATGGCATCGGAGTAGCCTTTGTTGCCAATAATTCTGATTGCTGTTTTTGCAACTTCTGTTACAGGATGATGAGTAAGTTGAAACAATAATTGCCTGGCTTTTTTGTCATGATTGTTTAGCTGATGATGAAGCCAATCCCAAATTAAATAATTGGCTAAGTTGATTTTTGCTGATAGTATTTCAGCTGCATTTTTATAAAGTTCATCATGCTGGTATGTTATATCCCCTTGTTTTTCAATAACACATTTACCATTAAGGGTGTAGCATTTTACTTGGCCTTGATTGGATTCATATATTAAAATGCCATTATCCGACCAATGCCTGAGCCTTTGCGAGCTGTGATGATCAATTTCTTTTGTTACTATTCCTTTGGTATTGTAATCGCGTGAAATTAATAAGTTACCATCATTAT
>JBFHKL010000271.1:0-5585 GCA_041595375.1 Saccharicrinis sp. | reverse complement strand
TTCCTTTGGCTGCTTCCTGACACTGATAACAAAACATACTCATGATATAATATTTTTAATTATAAATAAAATTATATTAATCTATTGGCTTTTATTATTTCCATGTGGCTAAAAGCCATTCATTATTGGTAATATACTAGTGCATTAAGCAAATAATAGTGTAATTGTCTCTGCTAAATACGGTTATGGTAAATTATAACTACACCCATTCTTCTCTTAGTATATCTCCTTCAATGGAAATAATCACTTGTTTAATCGGAATTTTTCTGGATGCCAGTTCTAAAGCCTGTTGAGCCAGGCGTATTAAACCACCACAGCAAGGTACCTGCATCATTACAACTGTTAGAGAGTTAATTTTGGCATCATCTATTAATGAAACCAGCTTGCTTAAATAGGCATCTTGTCCATGATCTAACTTGGGACAAGCGTTTGCCATAACTTTGTTTTTAAGAAATTTCTGATGAAAATTACCCATGGCAAAAGGGACACAGTCAGCAGCAAGTACCATATCGGCTTCCTTAAAAAAGCTGGCAGCGGGATTAATTAAATGCATTTGTGTTGGCCATTGACGTAATTCAGATGCAGCCGACTGAACAGGTGTTTCATTAACGAGAGAAAATGCTTCTCTTTTAATCTCTCTGCTTTGTGAGCCTGGGCATCCACCTCCCTGTTGTGGCATAGGAGTAGTTTCTATTTTCTGATGCATCGCATTAATCACTTCCTGTAAATCAAAGTCATACTTATCGGTGTTGTTTTTTAAAAAGCCCATGGCTTCTTTAACGAACGCCATTTCGTTATGATCTTTAAGGTGTTTTAAATGGGCAATAACCGTATTTTTCCCTTTGCTTACCATCAGCTCCATCACTTTGGTTTCATTGTAAGCTTCGGCTTCTCTGTGCTCTATTTCCATAGCCCCTTGTGGACAATGACCCAGACATGCACCTAATCCATCACACATTAAATCGCTCACCAATCTGGCTTTACCATCAATTATTTGTAAGGCGCCCTCGTGACAGGCAGGAATACATTCGCCGCATCCATTACATAAATCTTCATCTATTTTAATTACTTCTCTTTTCATCAGTTAATGTTTTTCTATAATGCAAAGGTGTACCTATTTATATTATAAAGCCTGTAACAAATGTTACAACTGTAAGAAAAGTTTGTATATTTATTTAAAATTTAAGCTGTAATTATAAAATTCTTGCCTGTGATAGTTTAATGTTCGGGCTTTGAGTAAAAATAAGTATGTATGATCCATAACTTTCCAATGTTGGAAAAAAGCCCCCTATTTATTGGTTTAACGACAGATGAACTTAGTCAGACAATGGCAGGTATTCATTATCAGATAAAAAGATATACAGAAGGACAATTAATTGTTTATGCGGGAGAAAAGGTTGATCGGTTGTATATTGTTTTAACTGGAAGTGTAAAAGGGGAGATGATTGATTTTTCGGGAAAGAGTATAAAAATAGAGGATATTGAGCCACCTCGTCCGTTGGCTGTTGCCTTTTTATTTGGTAAGTCAAATAATTTTCCGGTAAATATTATAGCTAATAAAGCATCAGAGTTGCTGGTGATACCCAAAGCATCGGTGTTACAAATGTTTCAACAGAATGAACAGATCTTACTTAATTTTTTAAATACCATTTCTAACCGCTCGCAATTTCTATCGCAAAAAATTAAGTTTTTGGCTTTTCAAACTATTAAAGGGAAAATAGCTAATTATTTATTACAACTTTCTGGAGGAGAAAATAATGAATTTATGTTGGATAAATCGCAAAACGAGCTGGCTGAATTATTTGGTGTCACACGCCCTTCGGTAGGAAGAGGTATGCGGGAATTGCATCACGATGGAATTATTCGTGCCGAAGGAAAAATGGTTAGTGTAATAGATGTTCAGGCTTTGCGTGATTGTTTAAAATAATGGATTGTAACTGTTTTTATAACGATTTGTTATTGATAAGAGCGTTAATTTTGCTTCGCATTTAACGCTTTCGCTAATCGATCGGCATTATCACATACGCTCATTTCATCATTAAAATGGTATTATCTGTTGTTTAATTGGATAGTGATGGTGTAATAAGCAATACATTAGAATTAAGTAAGATATATGAATTCAAATGTTGTGAGAGCTTAAGCAATAGTATGCAAGTTTTATAATGTTAACTAATTGGTTTGGAGCGGTAAAAAAGTTCAGTTGTGTTTATTGAAATGTCTATAACCTGATTTTATGAAGGTATAGAAAATAAAAAGCTTATGTTGCCAGAGACAAAAATGATTTTCTCATTAATATCTTAGATTTTAAACACACTGAAGATTATTCTCACATTAATTCGGAGGACTAAATAAAACTTGGCCAGTGTTTTGTTAATAAACAAATACAAAACTCTACTGCAGAGTATAATACTGTAAAAGAAATATATTCACGGGGTGAATGCTGTAAATACTATTCTCCTGCCAGTATTGCAGCTCCATAAGCTCCTAGATATTGAGGTGATTCAGGAATAATTAAGTCTTCACCTAATACTTCGCGAAGAAGATGTATCATACAAGAATTATTGGCAACACCTCCTGCAAACATCAAAGGAAAACCAATATTCTGCCTGCGAATCATTCCAATTGCACGACGACATACCGACTGGTGTATGGCAAGGGCTATATCAGCTCTATCACAGCCTTTTGCCATTAAAGAGGTAACTTCAGATTCTGCAAAGACGGCACACATGCTATTAATTTCAATACCCTTTTGACCTTTCATTGCAGAGGTACCTATAGTGTGCTTGTCGTAACCAAGTGTTGACTCCATCATCTCCAGAAACTTACCTGTTCCAGCAGCACATTTATCATTCATCTCAAACTTAATTACCTTTCCCTTTTCATTAAGCGTAATTACTTTCGTGTCTTGTCCGCCAATATCAAGCACTCCTCTAATTCCGGGGTACAAAGAGGCTGCACCGGTTCCGTAGGCTTTTATTTCTGTTACTGTTGAAAAATCGAAGGCCACCTCTACTATACTACGACCATAACCTGTGGCCATCATTCTGTCAAAAGAAATGTCGGATAGTAACTCCCGTACACGTTCAACAGGATTGTGTCCTGAAGTGGTTTGACGCGTAGTAACAATTTTACTATTTTCTAAAACAACTAATTCAATGCTACGCGAACCTATATCAATACCTGCCTGCTTCATGTGTTTTAAATTGGCAAAACTTAAATGATCAGAGCAAATATGAATTGTGATTTATCGTATTCGAATACTTGCTCTGGCCATGCCAGTTTTATTTTACCTAAAAGGGAAAAATGGAGATGATGATAAGCTCTGTTTTTCCCTTTAAGCGTTTATATTAAAATGTTTTATTTAATAATCTCAACAAATGCTTCTACACGTGTTGATAACTGTCCTATATCTTCTTGACTATAATCAGTTTCTAAACGTAATACAGAAATGCCTTCTTTTTCTAACTGTTTTTCTACAGAGAATGATTCCATAACATATGGCTGGCAGAATTGAAGTCCATAATGAATTACTCCATCTGCCTTATATTTTTTTGTCATTTCTTTGATATGCTCTATACGTTCCTGATTAGGTGTAAAAACAGCACAGTCTATTTTAAAATAACGGTCAACAATAGCATCTATTAATCCATCTAGAGTTTCAGCAGAATCATCTGTAGTGTTACGTAGCCCGCGTTCTCCAATACATGATTCTTCACCAACAATGACGGCACCTGTAGATTCAATTATAGAAGGTAATTTCCAGTTAGGAATGGCCATTGGGCAACCTGAAATAAGAATACGAGGTGCTTTGGCTTTTTTCACTCCCTTTTGATCTTCAATCTCAGCTTCAATTTTATCACAGATAGCATTTACATTTTCTGTAAAACGAACCGGATTGTCTAAAAATGATACTTGATTAATTAATAGCCCATCTAAACCAGATATAGGAGCAGGATCGGCAGCGCGAAGTGCTGATAAACGGTGTAAGGCTTTCCGTTTTGCATTAGTAATAGCAATTCCTTCTTTTAAACTTTCATAACTAACCGTATTGCCAGACATGTCCTCCAGTTGTTTAAGAAAACGCATGAATTCTTGCTTGAGCATCTCCTTTGATTGTGGAGTTTTTGTCTGAGGCAGATCCATTTGATAAAAGTTTGGCACCATCTCTTTGAAAGTCTCAAATGATTTTTTCTTTCCGTCGCAGGTGTTTTCTCCAACAATCAAATCCGATACCTCCATGTAAGGACATACTTTTCCTAGTTTAAAGCCAAAGAATGATTTAATCAATGAACAGGTATTGCGAGGAACTACTTTTTCTACTTCTTCCTGAGCAAAGTCGGCACCTGAGCATAAGCCAACAGAAGTACATCCTGCAGCCAATACAATTTCCTCAGGAACAAATACACAAAATGAGCCTATTATTTTACGACCCTTTTCACGTTCGTCATTAAGCTCTTTAATTCTTAATCCATGTGCTTCGCTCATTACAAAGTCAAAGTATGACATGCCTTCAGGTCGCTTTTCTTGCGACATGAAAATAGATTGATAAGCTCCGCCTAAATTTTCTAATAGGGCGTCATGATTGTTCAGATCTAAACCAAGATCAGTCCACATTTTTGTGTAATCAGCCATTATATTTTGTCTAGTTTAAAATTAATTTGAATGCAAAAATAGAATGCTTTAGTGCTTTTTCATAGTAAAACAATAATTATTAATAAGATCAAGGGGTAAAGGTATAGTTTAAATGATAGCAGGGCGTTAGCTAAAAGCATGGTCAATCAGGTATTTGCTAGTCCTAACATAGCTAGCTCCTTGTATATTTTTTTTTCAATTAGTCAGGGGAACAGTAATTTAATAGCTTGTTTTCATCTTTGAGACGGCAGTAGAAAACATATCGTCCGCTATTTTAATTTTATGATGTCATTTATTTCTTTTATCCTTTTACTTGACGTAAGTATCTCAGAGTTATCTTTGATCAGGGTTCATATATATGATCTCATAAATGTTTAATCATTTATCTCAGACCAAGCCTCTTTGTTTTTAATCATATTCAACCATTGATTCACATAGGGAGATAAGTTTTAAAGATGGCTATTTGTAGAGCATACGGTAAGCTGTAGTGATATAAAGGGCTGTTTTTAATTATATCTGCAATTTTTTTAAAATCAGTAATGTCTGTTTTTTAAAGATTGTGCAAAAAAGGATTTATGCACCAAGTCTATTTTAATATGTATTTCTTTAATGTTTATAAAATGGAAATTTGTATTGGCCTGTCTATGCGAAATTGCAACTCAAGAGATTTTGAAGTGATATTAAATGCTGTTTGTATTTTTTTAGGCATTTTAATTTATGATATGATTTTTGTTTAATAATTTGGGCGTCTTGTGTTTAACTGTATTTGCTGGGTCTTTAGAGTTTTTTGATTTATTATTTTTTGCATAAAGGTTTGTGAAATTAATATTTTATTGCCTATATTTGCACCGCATTTGAGGAAAATGGTTCTCAAAATAATAATGGATCTGTAGCATAACTGGATAGTGCACTGCGTTACGGCCGCAGAGGTTAGGGGTTCGAATCCCTTCAGA
>JBFHKL010000270.1:0-5607 GCA_041595375.1 Saccharicrinis sp. | reverse complement strand
TCCCCTAGAGTTTTTCTGAAATCGTTTAAAAAAGCATTTGAAGTATCGGTGTCGTCCACTACATAACCTGCAACAATAGGCAAATAGTTTTTTAACTCATAACCACGGTAATTTTTAAACTCCTCTGCAAATTTATCGGTCCAGTTCATGCCACCGCATTCCCAGCTGCCTGTGTATATGTATTTCAGCGTTGTTCCCACATGTTCACCAGCTGCCTGAAGGATGGGTTCTACCACATCATTCCAATAAAAATCGAAAGCCTCTTTGCTCATATAATCCAGTACACTTCCTTGCCAGTCTCCACTTGAAGTAGAAACATGCGATCCGGTACAAGTATAGCCAAAACGAATGATGCTCCACTCGCCTTCAGGTGCATCCCAGTTTAGATGGCCATCTTTGTCCATTTTGGAAGTCAGGTCTAACACCTCTTCCTTATTTACAATATAACTTATCTTTTCCTCCATCCCCCTTTTGTTACGAGGAATATTGCCTAACAAAAAACGGGTATCGGGTGCCGACCCACCAAGCTCATGAGAACCCAATTTTGAATCCAAATCAGTAATAAGTTCTTTGGTTTTATTAGATACTTTTAAAGGAACTGCCAGTACCGCAATATCTTTGTAAAAATCTTTTCTTGTTGCAGGCAACTCTAAGTTTTTTAATACTTTTTTATTCCCCGAAGTTTTTGTTTCTGAAAAAGTAATCTGTTTAGCCGTGTATTGTGGCGTAACATGAGGGCCTCCCAGGTTCCAACCGCTTTGAATGCTGAATGCTATTTGCAATCCAAGCCTTTTGGCTTCGTCCATGGCAAAAACAAACAATTTGTTCCATTCATCAGAACCAAACAAAGGACCTTTTGGAATATCCTTATTGCCCCGTTGATTATGGCCTCCGGCATCAAAAATCATAGCCCCCTGAAAGTTTCTGGATTTCATGGCTTCCAAATCCTTGGTAATAGCCGCTTTATTTACATTGCCGTTGAGCCACCACCACCAACAGTTCACCCCGCTTTCTGATTCCGGATTTTGGAAATTTGCTTTTACCTGTTTGTACACATCGTTTGTTTCGTCTGTGTTTTTGGGTCCATTCGCACAACTCAATATTGTGATGGCTGTTAGAATGAGGAGTAGGTAATTGGTTAAAGTGTTTCCCCTTTTCATGTAGCGTCCTTACTCTATTAATATCCAGTCAATTCCAAAACAATTGCTGACGTTCGATTTCATCGGGTGGTACTTTGAAATCCTCTCTAAGAAAAATCCCTGCCCTTAATATACAGATAAATCTGAATTTAAAGAGCAGGGATAAGTCTTATTTAAGGTAATTGTTTTACCTTATATCATCTAATTGCAATTATTATCTATCCCATCCAGGATTCTGTGCCATTTTTACATCTTTATTTCTGTCGATTACGGACTGAGGTATAGGCCAAAGATTGTAATCAAAAGTAAGTGTTAATGCAACGTGGTCGAGCAATGCATACGCTTTAATTCTATCGGTAGCAACTGTTCCACCCATGCGTAACAAGGTGTTCCACCGGCTTTCCTCAATGTAAAGCTCTCTGGCTCTTTCATCCAAAATAAAGTCCAGGTCAATCATATCAGCTGTGGCTAATATATCGCACTGAGCACGAGAACGAATCAGGTTAATATCGTCGGCTGCTTTTTGGTTTTCACCAATTCGCCAATAAGCTTCAGCACGCAACATTATTGTTTCAGGTAAACGAATGGCATATTGATCACGGAAAATATTACTTCTGTTCTCACCTTCATCCAACCCTTCATACTTGTCGGTATTTAACTTGTAATAAATTGGAAAAATCCATCCTTTATCTACATTGGTAAAATCAATAACTTCCTGAGGAATCTGGGTTCCATAAAGAGGATCTCCAACCTGGTTGTAAAATATTTTACGACTAATGTTATGTTCTGCATTACGTTGGTCGCCAGCCGATATACTTTCGTCCCAAATTACAAACTCGGTTAATGGGGTTGGTGCATAAAAAGCTACGCCTCTACCACCTGCGTCATCACCAACACCACCAGCATCATCTCCAACACCACCGAAACCTTCTATTGCTCTGTAAACCGGGGCAAAATACCGTGGATAATTAATAACAGATTGACCATCTTCTGTCAAGTAGGCATCAAAGTCAACCTGGAAAGTCCAGATACTTTCGTTGTTTCCATCGGAATAATTTATGTTTCCATTTCGGAATAAATCCCACCATACATCGGCACCACCGGTTACTGTATTTTCTTCATCCATTCGCGTACCAAAACGTTCTGTCATTAATGAATAAGTGCCACCGTCAATAACATCGGAAGCCCATTTTATGGCCTGATCGTATGCCGCTGTGTTAGAAGTTTCAATTCCCAGCGAAAGGTACATATCGCTTAAATAATGCTGTGCTACACCTTTCACAATTCGTCCACCCTTTGTTGTAGTTTCCGGTAAATCATTAACAATAGCTTCCAGTTCATCAATGGCAAATTGGTAGGTAGCTTCGCGCGTAGCTCTCTCGTAATCGAACCGCGGAGTAGTAGCCATTTCGGTAACGATAGGGACTCCGCCAAAAAGCTGAGCAAGCATCCCGTGTGCATAAGCTCTGAAAAAGCGGGCTTGTGCTAGGATGTATGCCTTGCTCTCTGCTGATTCAAAAGAAATATTCTCCAGATTTGCCGCAAAAATAGCAGTATTGGCATTGGCAATCATTTTATAATAAAAATTAAAAACAGTTGCAAATCTACCGGTTTCTGCATTTAACTTACTGTAGTCGGTAAATGATGTTGATACTCTGAAGAATGGTGCATCTAAAACATCGGTACCAAAACTTTGCATTTGCGGGTTGGTTAATTTAAATGCCCGCAAGTCAGAATACATGGTAATAAGTACCTGATCGACCTGTGTTTCCGAAGAAAAAATATTGTTTGTGGTGTAAAATGTTTTTGGCGTTTCTTCCAGGAAACCCTCATCATCGCACCCTACAAATGCTAATACTAACAATAGTAGAGTGAAAATTCTTAATTCAAATTTATGTATTTTCATTTTATCTATTTTTTTGTATTAGAAACTTACTTTTAATCCCATTGTATAACTTGTTGGAGTAGGTACCGAACCAGAATTTGGTGTTATACCTCTTTCAGGATCTCCTCCGCCAAACCAATTGGTAAATGTATAGAGGTTTTTAAAACTTGTATAAACTTCCAGTGAATTTACACCAAACCGGCTAAACATTCCGCGTGGCAACTTATACGATAAATTAACATCCTGAACTTTTACAAAACCTTGCGATTGCAATCCTAAATAACGATTACTATAAGCATTTGCCCTTAAATAATCTTCGCTTTTATTTTCAGGAGTCCACCAATCGTGGTCAATTTCATTGGTTGCATATCTGTCCTGAAACGAATTGTGTAATGGATTTGCTTTTAGGTAATAATTGTCTTTTCCTCCACCAAAAATTCCGGTAAGCATAACATATAAACTGAAATTTTTATATTCCACGGTATTGGATAAACTAAGTCTGAAATTCTCTTTGCCGAAACCTAAAATCTTGCGGTCGTAGTCGGCAGTAATAACACCATCAGGGACCCCATCCGGACCACTAATATCCGTAAACATTGCATCCCCAGGCTGTCCACCATTGTTTGCGAAGTATTCTGTGTCATCTTCCTGAGCAACACCAGCATACTCGTAGCCATAAATGGCATTTAACGATTCTCCAATAAACAGGTTGTTACCGATGTCGTCATCTTCAACGCCATCACCATCAATGTCATCGCCGTATAATTCAACTACTTTATTTCGGTTTTGCCAAAAAATAAGGTTTGATGACCATTTTATATCTGCCTCATCAATATTTAAAGTACGCAAACTTATTTCAATCCCTTTGTTATCTACCTGTCCTAAACTTGAAAAGATAGAACCAAATCCAGTCATAATTGGTATTTGACGTTGAAAAATCTGGTCGGTTGTTTGTGAGAAATAGAAATCCAAATCCAGGAATACTCTGTTATTCAGCCATGCCGACTGAAATCCACCATTAAATGCCGTTGTTGTTTCCCATCCCAAGCTAGGACTTCCTAAGTTTGACTGCTCCACCCCATAAAGAATGGTTGAAGGGGCATCAGCAAATTCGTAACGAATACCGCCATCAGATCCACTGGTTACCTGTGCCAAAGTTTGATAAGCAGAAAGTCCCTGGTTACCATTTTTACCATATGAGGCTTTAACTTTCAGGTAATCCAGTTTATCAAATCCACCCATAAAATTTTCCTCAGAAACCGTCCAGGCCACACCTAACGATGGGAAATTACCCCATTTTTGGTCTGCTCCAAAAACCGACGCACCATCGCGACGTATGGTAGCAGTCATGTGGTATTTGTCCCTATAAGCGTATGCTAAGCGTCCTACATAACCAATATTGGATTTTTCAACAACATTCAAGTCTATTTTCTGTACGGCTGCTTTATGAATTCCATCAACGCCGAGCAAGGTATTACCATTTAAAGAATAGTCGCTACCTGATGCACTTACCTGTTTGTAGTAGGAATAATCGCGTGTGGCAACTGCTGTTAAATCGATGTAATGATCGCCAAACTCCTTCTTATAGTTAATAATATTATCCATTACATAAGAATAACTGTTGTTACGGTTGTTATAACCGTTTGCCTGCGATAATCTTTTGGCATATTCTTCTGGAGTGTATCTGTCTTCATACGGAACTGAAGTAGCTTCTCCAATATAGTAAGTTTCGTACACAAATCTTTCTCGTTCATCAACACTTGAGTTGATAGAGAAATTAAGCCTGTAGGTTAAGCCATCAACCTTAGGAACCTTAAAGAAGGCATAGGTTGCCAGGCGGTAAAAGTTTTGTTTATCAATGTCATCTATTGTTCCATCTGTTCCCCACAACGGATTTGGTACGGATTGTCCGGTAGGATATCTTTCCAGTAATGTTCCGGTATTAGAGCTGGCATTTGCCGGCATGCCTACGTAACGATAAGGATACCCCCACGGTTGCTGCATGTAAGCATTATTTCCTAGGCTTGCGCTTACTCCCGAATAATCATTATTGTTGTATGTTCCATCTATTCCAATTTGTAACCAGTCGGTAACATCGGCATCGAGCTTTGAACGAACCGAAATACGTTCGTAGTCGTCGTTAAGGATAACACCTTCGTTGGTGTTGTATCCGCCTGAAAAATAATAGTTTACTTTGTTTGCTTTTCCTGAAACAGCTATCTGGTGATTTTGCATAACACCCTTGCGCGAGATAAGATCATACCAATCGGTATCTATATCTTCATTGGCATATAAGCTGGTTGCATAAGCAGCATCATGAACAATATCTTCAGGAGAATTAACACCAGCTTCCTGTGCGATATACTTTTCCATCCATCTTTCACGATTCATCATGTCATACTTGTTCTGCCAGGTATTTACTCCCACTGAGGAATTAAAGGTGATAATAGGTTTATCAGATTTCCCCGATTTGGTCGTAATTACAATTACACCATTTGCGGCACGAGATCCATAAACAGCTGAGGCCGATGCATCTTTTAATACATACATCACAGCAATATCATCCGTATTTATGTCCGTCAT
>JBFHKL010000269.1:0-5634 GCA_041595375.1 Saccharicrinis sp. | reverse complement strand
GGTATTTATTTGGGGAGTGGCACCTATGAAGTTATGTTCAAAAAAGCCAAACTGTTTTTGTGTATTTTGATGCATTTGTGCAATCTGTTTCCCAAATAGCTTAAAAAAATCAATGGTTTTACTTCCCTGCTTAATCCATTCCAACAGCAAAAAATCATTTTTAGCTAAAATTACTTTCGGGGTTTTGATGCAGCCGGCTTTGGCTATTTCGTGTAATCCATTTGCTTCGCAGGTAAACATCGTATTTGAAAAACCCTGCTTTAGAAAGTACGTATTCCCTTTGTTGGTTTTTATAATGCCTGTTTGAGCAATGCAGCCACCTCCCACAGGGGAATGGTTGTTTATTTTCTCACCTAAAAAATCAGCAATTTGTTCTGAAATCATCCTACTCACCTTCCACCTTTTTTATGATTCCTTCGCAAGCATCCTCCAGTAAATCTAATACCAATTCAAATCCCGAAGCACCTCCGTAATAGGGGTCAGGAATGGAGTCGTGCACGTAATTAATGGAATAATCGGTTATTTTGCTAAGTTTTTGTAAATCACTATGCGTGGGGGCCAGTTTTTTCAAATCCTTCATGTTTTGATTATCCATACCAATAATGTAGTCAAAGTTCTTAAAATCCGTTTTAGCATCAATTGGACGGCTGATGCTGGATAAGACATAAGCTCTCTTTCGTGCATGTATCTGCATGCGTGAGTCGGCTGGTTCGCCTGCATGATAAGCAATTATTCCGGCTGAATCTACAATATATTTATCGGACAAACCATGTTCCTTTAGCTTGGCGTTCATTACAGCCTCAGCACTGGGAGAACGGCATATATTTCCTAAACAAACAAATAGAATTCTTTTTTTACTCATTGTTTCATTTTTAAAGCAACAATATATAAAAAAACTATTCATTCATCATTCTGAACCTCCTACAAACTCGTCAAAACCGCTTGCTGTACGGGGTATTAATATTTTAATATTAACAAGGGCGTTCCCCACCATAATCACTAAAAAATACTCTGTTTTTCTTAATAGGTGGGGCAGGCTTTACGCTATTACTCCTCGCTTTCTTGCTTTCTTGCTTTTTCAATTGTTCAGCTTTGTTTCTGCTTTTTAATCGTAAATAGTAACTTGTATGCTTATATTGCTCTGCGGGGTAACCGCTTCAATCCTTAACGCATAAATATAAATAACACTTGCTTTGTTAACTAATTAACTTCTTATATATTTGAATTTTATCTTCCATCGAAAAATTACTCGCATGAATAAGTTATTTCTTTCTCTATCTTTATTATTATTCATTAATATTAGTTGTAAACAAGCTGTGCAAAAAAATATAGAGGCCGGAGTATCGTATCAGTTGGCGCAACAGAGGTATGCTGATATTTCCGATTTGAGCTATCTGTTGGAAATGGATATTCCTGATTCGTTACAACAGCCGGTAATGGCCAAATCAACCTTATTGTTTAATAAAAATGAGGCAGAAACGGATTTGGTGCTGGATTTTATAACTGAAACCAATGAAATAACATTAGTGCAGGCAAATGATCAAAAGGTGTTTTTTAAATTAGAGAATGAACATCTGATTATTCCGGGCAATTACCTTAAGCAAGGAGATAATAAGATAGAAATAGCTTTTAGGATGGGGGAGAGAGCCTTAAATCGTAATGAAGATTATCTGTATACTTTGTTTGTTCCAGATAGAGCGCGCACGGTATTGCCCTGTTTCGATCAGCCCGATATAAAAGCCCGGATGTCCTATTCCATAAAAATGCCTGCAGATTGGATAGCTATAACCAATGGTCAGGCCGATTTTACAGAGATCTTTAACGAGGGAAGAAAACTGATTACCTATGCTTCAACAAAACCAATAAGTAGTTATTTATGGGCTGTTGCTGCGGGTAAGTTTACAAAGGTTACCGCAAATAGAAAGGACTTTGGAATTTCGGTATATCATATGGAAAGTGATACCGCCGTAACAAATAGGAATATGAGTCAGATTTTCGATCAGGTATACCATTCTATTGACTGGCTTGAACAATATACCCGGGTTGAGTTTCCTTTTCAGAAGTATGATTTGGTTTGTATTCCTTCATTTCAGTTTGCAGGAATGGAGCATCCCGGAGCAGTTTACTACCGACAGGAAATGTTGTTTTTAGCTGAAAACCCTACGCAAAAGGAATTGTTGAACCGTGCCCAACTATTGGCACATGAAACATCGCATATGTGGTTTGGCGATTTGGTGACCATGAAATGGTTTAGTGGTGTATGGCAAAAAGAGGTGTTTGCCAACTTTATAGCCGATAAAATTGTTGAGGAAAAATTTACAGATTTAAACAATGAACTAACGTTTCTAATTAATCATTTTCCAGCCTCTTTCGCGGTTGATAGAACTATTGCAGCCAATCCTATTCAGCAAAAACTTAATAATCTGAGTGATGCCGCTTCTATGTATGGTAATATTATCTATCATAAAGCACCTATTGTCATGAATCAGCTGGAGGAGTTAATGGGAGATGAGTTATTGCGGGAAGGATTAAGTAGGTATTTAAAGAAGTATAGTTATTCAAATGCTACATGGGCCGATTTGATGAAGTTGTTAAATGACTTAAGTGAATATGATTTAGAGCTCTGGAGTAATAATTGGGTGAATGAACCAGGGAGACCTGTGGTGGAGTTTGTATGGGAAAATGAACAATTGCTTATTAAGCAAAAACCTGAATATGGTGATAGTAGCAAGGTGTGGGCTCAACGCTTGAATTGTAGTGTTTTTGAAGAAGGAAAACAAAGAAAGGAGATGCTCGAGTTTCTTTCTCCTCAACAGGTAGTGACAGGTAAAAAGCCTGACTTTATCTTGCCTTCAGTAGATGCGACCGGCTATGGCTTATTTTTATTTGACCCTGTATCCTTAGTGTTTGCCTTAAATTCTGTTTATACATGGGATGATGACCTGGTAAAAGGAGCTACATTAATTCATTTGTACGAGAATCTTATGGAAGGTAGAATTTCTTCAGAAAAGTATCTGGATATGTTGCTGCATTTTATTCAGCAAGAAAATAATGAACAGTTGCTTACTTTGTGCTGTCAACAGTTAAATACTGTGTTTTGGCGTTTTTCCACCCCTCAGCTCAGACAGGAAAAAGCACCGGAGTTGGAAGTCGTTCTGGAGAGAAGAATGAAAGAACAGGATTTGTTAAGTGTAAATAAAATGCTGATAAAAACCTGGTCTGAGATTGTGAGTTCATCAGAAGGAATAAAAAAACTTAAAAAACTGGTGCTTAGAAAGACAACGATGGCTGGTGTAAAATTGTCGGAACGCGATTTGAGTACCATGGCATTTAATCTGGTGATGAAGGATGAGGTGTTGGATGATGCTTTTTTGTTGTCATTGGCGGAGGATGTGAAAGATGAGGATGTGAAAGGAAAGATGATTTTTATTAGCCCCTTGTTTTCAAAAGATGAATCTGTTAGAGATGAGTTTGTGCTTGGATTGCAAAAACTTGAAAACCGTAAAAAAGAAAACTGGGTACTTACTGCGATGGAATATATCTTTCATCCGTTTCATCAGGAAGCAAATCTGAAATATCTGAACGGAATATTAAGTTTAACACCAACTATTAAAGAAACGGGTTCATTGTTTTTTCCTATGCGATGGGTAGAAGAAGCGCTGAGTGGATATAGTTCCGAAGAAGCTTTGCAAACGGTAGATTACTTTTTTAAGGATAATCCTCAATTTCCAGAAGATTTAAAAGCTAAAGTAATTCAATCGCTTGATATGGTGGAGAGAAGTAATAAAATTATACCATTTTGAACATGAAATGAGCTTTTTAAAATGTTGGTATAATGACCATAGCCTGTTCCGAAGGATTTCGGAATAATAGTGATTGAGCTTTCTCAGAGAATCGCCGACAAAGCTCATTTTATTATGCAATCGGTATTATTGGCAATTATTAGCCTGTAGTATTGAAATCGCAGACAGAAAGTAAAGCGGTAAAATACAGAAAGCATGCAATGGTAATGAATGTTTTTGTATGTCAATATTCAGCCGGCCTTCTTTAATGCCGGCAGAATATTGATTATTGTTTATTGTGGCTGATTTAATATCTCCTCAATCTGATTAAGTTCATCGCGATTAAACTCTAAATTAGTAAGCGTATCCAGGTTATCATTTAGTTGGTTAACGGAGCTTGCTCCGATTAATACAGAAGTTACTCTGGGATCTTTCAGCAGCCAGGCAATAGCCATTTGTGCCAGAGATTGACCTCTTTTTTCGGCAATG
The DNA here is from genome assembly GCA_041595375.1 of Saccharicrinis sp. Classification (GTDB taxonomy): domain Bacteria; phylum Bacteroidota; class Bacteroidia; order Bacteroidales; family Marinilabiliaceae; genus Saccharicrinis. Next base: position 1,363 of record JBFHKL010000269.1, on the reverse strand, counting down.
GCATTTAAACTTTTTATGGTCTTTAATTTATCAGTTGTTAAATCATTGGATTTTAAAAAATGATTTTGACTCATGCGAGACCCTTCGGGAATACCATGTAGATATCTGTTTGTCAGCAGGCCTTGAGCAAGAGGAGAGAAGGCTATTAAACCCATTCCTCTTTTGTCTGTAATATCTAATAATTCAGGTTCTACCCACCTATCAAACATGCTGTATCGCGCCTGATGAATAAGGCATGGAGTGCCAAGTTCGCGCAATATGGATTCAGCTTCCTGAGTTTTGTCTGCAGGGTAATTAGAGATTCCTGCATATAAGGCCTTTCCTTGTCGAACCAAGTGATCCAAGGCCATCATTGTTTCTTCCAATGGTGTTTCGGGGTCGAAGCGGTGCGAATAAAAAATATCTACATATTCCAGATTCATCCTTTTTAAACTTTGGTCAAGGCTCGAGATTAAACTTTTTCTTGAACCCCATTCGCCGTATGGCCCAGGCCACATGTAATAACCTGCTTTGGAGGAGATAATCATTTCATCTCTATAGGCTTTTAGGTGTTTGTTAAATATTTTTCCGAAATTTTCCTCAGCACTTCCTGGTTCAGGGCCATAGTTGTTGGCTAGGTCAAAATGAGTGATGCCTTTGTCAAAGGCTTCGAAAATAATAGACTTAGCATTTTCGTAATTATCTACCGAGCCGAAGTTATGCCATAAACCAAGGGAAATAGCAGGTAATTTTATTCCACTTCTTCCGCATCGTTGGTAGAGCATATTTTCGTATCTGGAATTTTTGGATTGATGTTGCATATTGTATTGTTTTAATGTAATTTATTATAATGTTTTTCATCTCTCCAGATGATTTGATGTGTTATTGGTAAGCAGAATCTATTAAAAGGTCTATTGCCTGTTGTTGCTGTTTATTTTCCAATCAGAAACATCACCATGTCTTCAATGGCTTTTTGACATACTGGGCAAAAGTTCTCTGCTTCGTTTGTTTTCATGCGGCAGTCAAAGGACGGACGGTAAATACCTTTGGCCACGTAACCACCTCCTTCAAATACCCCTACTTTGTTAAAGTATTCTTCCGTGCCGGGAGTTGGTATTGGAGTTGATTTGTCGATCATGTGTTTCCATTTACTATCGAAATCAAGCATGGTTGTTAGGTTGGGTTGCCAGGGTTCAATGGTTTGATTGTAATAGTCATTATAACTGGTTTCGGAAGTGTAATACTCGTCTCCTAATCCGGCAAAGGCATGTCCAAACTCATGAACAAAAACGGTTGATGATTTGGGATTGTCTACCGATGTTAAGGAGAAATGGTTATAGATGCCACCTCCTCCATATTTTTTAGTATTGGCAATCACATAAAT
>JBFHKL010000268.1:0-5635 GCA_041595375.1 Saccharicrinis sp. | reverse complement strand
ATGTCCCTTATAATACAAAGCTGGCATGTCATTTTTGCTAATAGAAACGGCTTGTTTAGTACTTTCAAGTAAATCGTTAAACATATCTGAACTCATAAATTGTTTTTTCATAATTATAACTCCTTTACAAGTTTAGCAAGTTGTGCAACTTGTTCATCAGTCAAGTTAATGCAAAATTTTTGGTCTCTTTATTTGATACTCTTTCACGTTAGAAATGGCATCATACTTACTAATTAATGCGGAAACATCTGTGTTTTTGTATAACAACATTTCATTAAAAAATGTGAGTATAAAGTCTCGTTGAATACTGGCATTTTTTAAGTTATCCAATTTGCCACTAAATCCAGATAATTTAGTAATCGGATTGTACATATACAACATGGTTAAGTCTTGGTGTTTGCATCCATTAATTTGTGCTATTATAGGTTTTACACTTGATACATCAAGAAGTTTCTTTAAGTTTACATTATTGGGCCCCACTTCCCATTGCTGGCTTCTAAAGAAAAAGCTTGGAATAGAAAGTCCTTTTGATAGTATGGATTTTTCAATTGGTTCAACCCAGGCATCTAATCCAAATACAGCTTTTACGCGATCATCAACAATGGCTGTTTGTACGACACCCCCACCTCCTGTTGAGTGGCCTAGTAAACCAATTCGATTCATATCGATACGATTTTCTAGCACCTTTATATCAGATGGATACTTTTCTAAATAGTCTAAAACCAATTGATCATCTAGTGCATACGTGTTTACAAGAGTTTGTGAATACTCATCAAAATTATCAACCGTTTCACGATCAGGTAAGGCATTATAATCTGCATATATAACTTCACCATCATCAAAAACGCTTACTACTGCCCCATACGTATGATTAATACTAATAGCAATAAAACCGTGACTAGCAAGCATTTCTGCAATATCTGAGTGGAGGTTCATAAATCCCGTCCATCCATGAGAAATAATAACTACTGGATAGTTTTTCTCTTTCTGACTAATTGGTACGCCACTGTAACTATTAGAATCTATCAATGCAGTATAATTGAGTATATTTAAAGGAAATCCAAACATATAAGGAATCCCGGAAGTGGCCTTTTTACCATCACTCATCCATTTTGTTAATGTACCACCATCTACGCTATCCGCCGGATACCATACTTGAATTTTGATTCTTCGCAGGTTCCCTGGTTGGTTACCATATATTTCTGGGCGCAGGGTATCTGTTAATTCATACGTATCTGTACCAATAGCATATGGTCCTGTTAGTTTTGGAATTGTATTAACCGGAAAAAGCCAAAGTAATATACCTGTTACTATCATAAGCAAGAGGCATATAATAAACCAAATATTTTTTACTACTTTTATAACTATGCTGGGTGTTTTGTTACTGCGGGATTTTTGCTTTAAAAAAATAGTTTTTATAAGAAATCCAACGATGCCAATACATGTAAAACCATAAACGATACTCATTTGCCACCTAGCACCATCAATCCATACATGTGCAATAAGCAGCAATACAAGTACTACTGCTAAACCTATCTTTACAGGCAGCACTAAGTGTTTATGTGAGTCTTTTATTTTCTTACCAACCATCAACATAAAAACAAAAAAATATAATGCTAACTCAAATACTCTCATAGCTACGTCCCATATTATTAATTTAGATATACTTTTTAGTATTAGAATAGCATTATGAATTCTACATTTAGAAATGTCAATTCACTACTCATCTAGTTCAAGGATAAACCGCCTTCCCTTATAACCGTGTAAATTGCACTTAGCCCATATCTCTACATATTTTATTTCAGAGGGAATATGTATTCCCGATAAACTCCGAGTAAAGGGCTGTTCCGTATCGTGTGGATGAGTAAGAACTCTCTCTGCTAAAATCGCTCCGGTTAAGGGGTTTACCACAATCCACTTGTCCCCATAGTGTTCCCACCCTTGATCGTTATGTTTAACCGTCACAGAGATGGTCCATGTGTCGCCGTAGGTTTTTTGTGCAGTCGCCCCCAGAACTTGGGCATAATCAATGTTATCTGAGGGAATAAACTTCTCCTCTCCATATAGAAAGCAGACTAAAATTAGCATAATAAATGGTAATATAATTTTTTTCATTTTTTTTAACACTTAACCCAAGTACCATTGTTACTAGCGGACTCAACAACTTTCTCTACAAACTTCACACCCATTAACCCATCAAAAGAGTTGGGAAAGTGCATAGCTAAAGGATCAGCTTTTTTACCAGAACGTCTAGCGGCAATTGCTTCTGCGGCATCAGAGTAGAGATTTGCAAAACCTTCATGAAAGCCTTCCGGGTGACCTGCAACCATTCGACAAGATCTTGCAGCTAAAGGTAGTGTACCTGGTCCATTTGGAGTTCTGTTTTGCGATGGTGCGTTTAGGGGTTTAAATGTAAGAGCTTGAGGAACCTCTTGCATCCATTCCAGGCTACCTTTTGTCCCGCTTACTCGTATACGAAGACAATTTTCTACACCGGCTGCTGTTTGTGTAACCCAAAAGATACCACGAGCTCCATTTTTCATTCTTAGCAAAGCACCGGCATAGTCGTGAACCTTTCGTCCTGGAACTACAGCTCCAAGTTCAGAACAAACTTCGTCGACTTCTAGACCGGTTATAAATCTTAGAAGATTATGCGCATGAGTACCAATATCTCCCATTACCAAAGAAGGGCCACCTTTTATAGGATCGTATCTCCACGGGACATCTTCGGATGGATCTTTTTCGTCAGCTTTTCCACCTTGAACATATTCAACCTGTACTAATCTGATAGTACCAACTTCTCCATTTTCTACCATGCTTTTGGCCTGACGGACCATAGGATACCCAGTATAATTATGTGTAAGGCAAAAAATAAGACCACTTTCTTTTACTTGCTTATGGAGAGCTTCAGCTTCTTCTAGAGTGTTTGTCATAGGTTTATCACAAATTACATCAAAGCCCCTCTCTAACGCAGCTGTAACATATTTAAAGTGACTATCATTTGGTGTCATAACTGCAATAACATCCGCACCATCTTCGCGTTGAGATTCTTTGTCCATCATTTCAATAGCATCGCCATATATTCGATCAGAATGCAAGCCTAATTCTGCTCCGGCCTTTCTTGCTTTTTCCGGATTAGAAGATAAAACTCCTGCGACTAATTCATATCTATCGTCAATTCGGGCAGCCTGTCTATGCATTGCACCAATAAAAGATCCCGGTCCTCCGCCAACAACTGCGAGTCTTAGTTTTCTTCCTAATAATGATATTACAGGATTTAGAGACATTTATAACTCCTCGTTAATATAAGATCGAATAGTAGAAACTACTAACTTATGGTCTTCTTCTTGTTGGAGTCCTGAAACTGTTACAGTTCCGATTATTCCACTACCACAAATTGTAATTGGAAAAGAACCACCATGTGGTGCATAGTCGCTTTCAGAGACAAAAAGACCTTCTTCGATTGTTTTATTTATACTCTTTAAAAATTGCCCCATGTAAAATGAACTATGACCAAATCTATTTACTAAATTTATTTTCCGCTTTATCCAGACATCATTATCTACGGTCGTTCCGGGTAAACTTACATGAAAAAGTTGTTGCCCAGATCGTGTAATATCAATTGTAACTGGTAATTTATCGCTTAATGCCTTATCTACAAGCAGACTTCCAAGTTTCCATGCGTCGTTTTCATTAAACGAGTCAAATTGTAGTTCTTGTTCTTCGTTTAGAAGATCTTCCAATATCTTTTTCATATTAAGCCTCTCTGAGAACCAATTCTACAACAGAATGCTTCTCAGCGCAACTTATATGCCAACTACTATACATTCGTTGTGGAAAATATGCTAAAAATTTTGTATAATCAAATGACGATTATTAAAAACAATTACTTTTTCGAACAGTAGTACTATTGATTTGCTAATTAGAGAATGACTAAGGAGATTCTTTTGAGAAAAAAATTATTATTTATCTATATGTTACTGCTCCAAGTATTAATGATTTATGCAGAAACAAAAAAAATTGACCTTACAGATTATATTGTAATTCCTATGAAAGAGCAAATAATGAGTTATGACAAACCAGGCTTTTATATGAATATTCCTCGACAAATAGAATCCTTTGGAAACTGGGGGAACTACTGGAGAACATCTCCTTTACTTGAAATATCGGAGAATGTTTTTTCAAGAGGAGATCAAATAGCATATTTTTATAAAATTAAGAATACTAAAGGTCAAATAGCATGGATCTTTGGTGGAGATGTTTTAATAGCCTCAGTTAATTTGGATGAAAAATGCGTACCTTGGTATGGAGCTCCATATGATTCTACTCAATTCCAGATTTTCTACCAAAATGACCAATTTTATGGGCAGTGGGGAAAATATGGTCGTATACAATTTTTGAATGATGTTCAGTCTAGTGAAAATCCAGTGTCAGTTTTAATAAATACAGGAAGAGATAGAGTTGGAAAACTTCTGTGGAATCCCGTGAGGGGTGCAATTGATTATGTTTCATCAGATAATGAAATATATCACCAAAGTATTAATTTAAGAGACTTGCCTTATGAAAAAATTCTTACCCAACAGGATGAATGGTTTTGGTATGCTTTTGAAAAAAGAGATTTTAAGCAACTTCTTGAATTAAAAGAAATTGGATATAAAAAATATGATTCATCCCAATTATCCAGAGAGGAATCTCCGCTTTTTAAAAGTATTAAAGAGCGCGATTTTAAAATGATAGAATTCCTCATTAAAAATGGGTATAGTCAAACCATTACTACAGGGAATTATGATGGCACAATCTCCTGTCTTAAAGATTCTATAGTATCTGATGATTATGAAATGGCCTCTTTTCTTATAAAATCCGGTATAGGACAGAATATCGGTGGAGAAATGGGAACTGACTATGATCTGAGTTTGGTAATAAGATCATCAACCCCACAGATGCTGCAACTTTTTATTGATTCCGGTTTTAAGGCAAATGTAATGACATACGGATATAGTAACGGTGAAGATTCTAGTGGTGGCGGAAGTTTGATAATGATGGCTCTAGAAAAACCACAATTTCTAGAAATTCTACTCAAAGAGGGGTTAAATCCTAATCAATTATCATATTCCTATTTTAATAAACGTTTTTCGACCTATGTGGCTATGGATAAGGTAAAGAATCCTGATTCAAAAGCACTTCTCATAAAATATGGAGGAAAGTCTGTTCAAAATTTTACAATTGATGATTATCAAAGTCAGGGATTGGCATTAAGAGGGACGATTAATTCTACTCAAGTAACATATAGAGATAGCCCTAATTCTGAAGGCAATAGCTTAGGTTTTTTTGAAAAGGATGAAAGTATTAAAGTTTTAAATATTTCAGGATCATATCCTTCGGAAAACAAAGACACTGGTGAATGGCCATGGTTATTTGTTGAAGTAAAAAATGGCCAAATGGGTTGGGTTAATGCTGAATTTATAGATGTAAATCGTAGTTTCGTGGAGAGATGATGCTAGTACTAAGGTTTAAACACTCTTTGAATTTTTTTTCACTAAATTAAACCATCACCTCTTATTTGATTTACGTGGTCAACAATACTATCTTTTAAGGAATGATATTTAATTCCTAAGTCCTCTATACTTTTAGAGTT
>JBFHKL010000267.1:0-5641 GCA_041595375.1 Saccharicrinis sp. | reverse complement strand
GGTTACCAGCTCATAGGCTAAAAAGCTAATTTTGGCATCGGTCCAAACACCAATCAACCCCACCTTAACTTCCTCATTCTTGTATTGATCCAAAAAACCAGGCAAATTTGTATCTACAAAATCATTTAGCCCTGAAGCATTAATAATAACATGATGATCATTGGTAATGGTATCTTTGAATACAAACTCTGCTCCCTCTGTATCTCTTAAACAATGATTCCCGAATTGTTTTAAATGTTTTTGTTGTGATAAATCATCTTTATCGTGCCAATCTCTAATATGGATGATTTGCAATGCACTCTCCTCTTGCATATAAGCCCAATCCATTAATTTCCCTACAGGACCCTCATTAGGTCGGATACCAATAAGCCGCTCAGCTTCGCGGTGACCAATATGTAGTTTATTGGGTACTATTTCATGCAAGCCATAGGGCTTAACAAAATCATTTTGTAAACATTGTGTTATAAGTATTGCTGTCATTATGCATCCGAAATAAAAATATAGACAAATAAGCCAAATCAATTTTGACCAATAGTTCGTTACAATAAAATTTAAAAAGTTAAATGCTATTTTATTATAATGATACAAATATTAATAATTTATATTATAATTTTGACACACAATGCACAAGAATTAAACTATGAGTAATTTATTTGATACAACTAAAAATATTTTCACACGAGTTCCTGAAGCTCCAACGAACCCGAGAAAGACCAAAGACTCCAAAAAATTTGAGATTCCGGATTTATATACTGACGAAAGCACGCTCAATAACCATTCAGAGAATTCAAGCGTATCGTTAGATGAAAAACTTAGACAAGCCTATTTTTGGATTTCAAATACAGCCATCATCAGTCCCTATTACGACATTGAGTATCCTGGTGATCATGAAAAGCATTTTACCTTTGGCGACAGTCATGTAGAGCTCACTCTCCCATCTGATCAAAGTTATTCGAGTTTTGTATTAATTCCTCTGTTAAATTTGGTGACAAAAGGGAAATGTTTGATTGTTGGAGGACCGGGAAGGGGAAAAACAGCAACTTCAGTACTCATGGGCTTACTGGCAGGTTATTCTAAGTCTGATGTCATGAGAGCTATTCAGCATGGACAACCCCAAATGACCATCTCAGACTTATTAGGGCACCCCTTACCTGCAGACATGGTAAAAGCTGAACGTACCGAAGACATACGCATCGCATGGCGAAAATGGTTAGGTATGCGTATAAAAATCATTGATGAATATAACCGAATCCCCACAAGAACACAGTCAGCTTTACTGACTGTATTGGGAGATAATTATGCCGAGATATTTGATCAGATCTATGAATGTCCGGATGCAGCCTGGTACTTAACCGCCAATGACGATGCCGGGGGCGGGACCTACCAGGTAATTGAAGCCTTAAAAGATAGAATAGACGTGGTGATTCGCGCCTTACATTTCAACACCCGTTTTATCGAAGACCTTCAACGAAGAATAGAACATAACTACAAGCCGGAGACAATGATACCGGAGGAAATTATATTTTCAGAAGAAGAGATTGATCAGATAAACACTTTGATCCGGCAAATAAAAATACCCTCCGCAGTGCGTAAACGCATCGAGTTCTTTTGCAGGCAATTTGAATTTATGGAGCCTGCCTCTACCAAAATGGAATACATGACCAAGGACACGGCAAAACTATCGGGCATGGACATGAGGAATTTATTTGCCCGGGATAATGGAAAAGACAAGATAAAGGATCTGGGAACACAAACCTATAACGGCTTATCTGTTCGCAAAATCATGACTTTACTAAGCTACTCTAAAGCCATAGCTTATTTCAGAGGGATGGATCAGGTTTCGTTGGAAGATGTTAGGCAAATATTACCCTTCGTATTACACGACTCACTAAGCCCGCATCTGGAATCTCCCTTTTTTGATCAAACGGGTAACGAAAAATATCGCGTAGATAGAATTGTATGGCTAAGAAAATTATTTGATTTAAGCTGCGAAGAATATCTTAGCATGAATATGGATGCTGATGATCCAATGGACACCTATGACAAAGAATTTAATGACGGACTTGAAAATGTATCCATCAAAGAAATCAATCAGCGATTATACAACATTGAACACCAATTGAGTAAGTGGTCTGAAGAAACAAAACTATATGGTTATCGGATGGATGACATTTTAAAACTTAAATACTATCATCAACGATACACTAACTATAAGAGATGGCTACAATGGAAAAAATAACCTACCCTCCTATTATTGAACACCTTAAGGCCGAGGAACAATTTTACACTCAGCTTATTTCCGAGTACGAAATTAAACAGGGTGCTTTTCCGGCCGCTCTGTTTAAAAAAATACTCATTGAGTATCTTGAACCCATGGTTTCGGAATTATGTGAAGATGATAAGCCAATACTATCGCACATCACCAAAGCCTTTATTCTTGAACTTTTACCTGTTTTAAAAAACAATACACTGATTCATCATTTGGAATTATATAAAAAGGCATGGGCGCTGGTCTACACAATTCCTGATATTTTTAAACAAGACCCACGCAAAGTGCTTATTGCTCTGCACTCATCCTTATCATCCTTTGAACAAATTGCCCCCTTAAAAGCATTCCAATGGTTAAACTTAATGACAGAGGTCTCATCTCTGAGTGCTTCTTTTTCAGAATTTATCCATCTTGGCAGAGTAACTGCATGGCAAGCTGGGATGGCACATCTGCGCGAAAAAGCCGAAGAAAGCTACACCATCTTACATGAGGAATTAAAAGCAGCATTAGAGACTCAGTTTGAAGGTCCGCAAAGCTTACGGGAAGCACTTCAAACACCATGGGTATTAAAGGCAGACTCTTCTTCCCAGCTTCAGTTTGGAGGTTTCGCAGGCTTTAAAAACGGAGTATTCTCCAGACCGCCCAAAGTAATCCTGCATGAAGATACACTATTGGCCAGTGATGGAGAAAATACCTGCGCTCTCTTTGCTGATAGTTGTGGCACAGTACTAATACCTAATATAAACATACGAATTGATACCATACCTGAGCTACACCCAAACGCTCAACTACTCAATAAAAGAATCAAACAAGCTCTTTTTAAGGATATCAGCTCTTTTATTCAACTCAATGAGTCAATTATCTTTACACGAAAATCATCTTTTTACATTTACCTTCAACACATTTAAAAGAATAAGCACAACGAAGCATGCGTAACGAACATCACCAGCATATTATTTCTAATTGGAAAGAGGCCTGGCCCAAAGCACAAAAGGTATGGAGTGACTATGTAAGACTGCGAGAGCCCGAATGGTGCGTCAATAAAGAGCAAGCAGCGCTGGCAGGCATCTCCGACAGTTTTGCTATGATTCGCTTAGTTGACCATCGCATTGTTATTGATATAAACAAATTAAACGAAATGCAGTTGGAAGATGATGCTCTACAGATACTTGCTCACGAAATAGGACATCATATTTACACTCCTGCTAACCTAAAAGATAATGCGCAGGTGCTTGCCCAAGCCCGATGGAGTTTAATAGGTATAGAAACTCATGCTCCCTTAGTAGCCAATTTATACGAAGACCTTTTGATTAACGACAGACTGCATCGCTTTAAGGGTTTGGATATGGCTATCATTTATAAAAAAATAAACAAGAAAATTCAGTTTTCGAAATTGTGGTCATTATATATGCGCACCTACGAATTTTTGTGGAAACTCAAACGATACGAGCTCGCCAGCCAAGCTCAGTTTCATTCAGATGCATTGGATGCAGATGCGGCAATTCTGGCATCACTGATACGTAGTTATTCAAAAAATTGGATCGATGGAACCAGCCGCTTTGCTGCCATGCTATATCCCTATCTGATGGAGGAAGAAGAAGCCAAAAAAGCGCATAAATCAACCCTACTATTGCTGGATGCCTACGAAGCAGGAAAAGGAGGCGGTGTTGTTGGTGGGATGACAACATTTGATGAGCTAATGAGTAAAGGGATTATTGACCCCAGAGGAGAAGCTTTAAATCAAAATGGAGAAGATAAAATCATCCCTGTCATGCTGAACCAAAGAGACCGGAATGGAGGGGTCGGTCCTGAGAAACATTTCTTGAACCCGGCCACCTATATTGATTTACTGCAGCAAGTAAATCCCAATATTAACAGACAAGAATTAATCAACAATTACTATAAGGAAATTTCACTCCCCTATCTGATCGACTTCCCTAAGGAAGATCAAAATAACTATTCCAACACCCTACCTGAGGGTCTTGAAAATTGGGATATTGGAGATTCTGCAGATGAAATAGACTGGATAGAAACAGCCATTTATGCGCCTCAAATTTTTCCCGGCATTAATACCCTGAAACGAACTTACGGACCCTCAAACGACGATGAGAAGTCCATAATGCCATTAGACGTATATATAGGAATTGATTGCTCCGGCTCGATGACTAATCCTTCGCAGAACTTTTCATGGCCTATTATGGCAGCTACCATCATTGCCCTATCGGCTCTAAGAGCTGGGGCTAAGGTCATGGGATGTCTATCTGGCGAACCAGGAAAGTATTTACAAAACAAAGGCTTTGAAACCAACGAAACAGAAATACTCAGTGTTCTTACCTCCTACTTAGGTACCGGATATGCCTATGGAATAAGTCGCTTAAAGGAACCCTTTGACAGAAAAAGGGATAAAAAAACCCATGTAATCATTGTTACTGATGACGATATTTACCATATGCTTAATGCAAAAACAGACAATGGCGATAACCATTGGGAAATTATAGAACAAACCCTGGAAAATGCCGGAGGATCAGGCACTATCGTGCTGCATTCTCATCCAAAAAGAAATCCGGAGGGAGCACAGAGATTGCGAGATATAGGCTGGAACATACATTATGTAACCAACGAATCACAGCTATTAACTTTTGCTGCTGAATTTTCAAAAAACAATTACTAAAAGACATTACACAGGTGTACGATATTTATTTTTTTATTTATCATTTAAAGAACTGTCCCTTTGATTTTCTACAAGAATCAAAATATACAAACCCACAAAAGGGCATAGATACCAATGCGCTTTTACTGGATATACTACGAGGTATAGATTCTTCTCTTATTTCAGAAGAACAATTACAAGATGAAGAACAATTCAAAGGCTTCTCCTCTGAGCATCTTTGTTCTTTACATATTGCGGCCTGGTTTTTTTCGCTCGATTTTTTCAGAGACAAGAAAATTTTAGCTTCCTCGATCAAGACATTCTTATTTAACGAACTCGCTTTACTGAGTAAGTTTGTTAAATACAATCAATGGTTAACCGACGAAGACAGGACGGAAGAGTTTGTAAGATCAGCCTTACTTCATTGCGCTATAATTCCGGATAACGAAACCCCTGAGGAAGCAAGAGACAGGCTTGATAGTCTAAGTATTTTAAAGAGAAACAATATCTTATCTGAATCAAAAGCAGCCTTCGAACGAATTATTGAGATTAGAAAGGCCATGGCAGATAAAAAAGCGCGAGAAGCAGCAAATGTATATGGAAGAGAATAAAAAACCAGCTATTGCCCTCACCGATGAGGAGCGATTCCCTTTGCTTAATGATTTATCTTTACTTAACAATTTAATACAGGACACATATGCGCCCAAATATAATTTTAAGAG
>JBFHKL010000266.1:0-5642 GCA_041595375.1 Saccharicrinis sp. | reverse complement strand
CTGCAGTAGCTATCACTTCAACAACATCGTGCAAATACATCTCCAGTATCTTTTTAATGCTTTGTCGAGCCGTTACTTCGTCATCAATAATAATAGCCTTTAACATAGGGTTAAAACTTTTTAAAAAATAGTTCGATCTTTCTAATATGTGAATTTAATTAAAAAATATCTTTTTTTCATATAATTTTTGAGACTTCATTTAAAAAATAGGGTATTTCATATACAAAAATATATTATTCACTAATTCAGTTCAATTATATTGTGAATTTTGTGGATAAAGAGTAATCTTTGTGGTAAACCATATAACCAAATTGCTGATGAAGACAACCAAACAAATTACCTTATTTAAGCGTTTTTCTGATTTAGATATTCCGGACTATATATTATTTGTGCAATTTTTAATTGTTGCAATAGTCGTCTTTACTATATTGTGTATTTAAGATGTTAAAATTGAAGTAATATTGTGTATTAGAAAGATTTCAGGAGTTTCCTGAAATCTTTTTTTTAATATATACTCATATGTTGTATTTAGCCTTTATTGTACTTGTATGTTCAATCTTGTTTTTAATGTTTGCATAGCTCAATAACTTTGGATATAAGGTTATTAGCTCCTTCTTCAATTTGTAAAATAGTAGCATCTAGCATGTAGCATGGAGTGGTAACTATTTTGTTTTTGGTATCTACTACTGTTTCGCCGTGTGTGGTTTCTAGGTGATGTGCCCCCATATTGATAATGGCCTCTTTTGTTGCCACATCGTTTCCTATGGTAACTGTACTGCCTGTAATTATTTTTGCTATAAGTACTGGAGAAATGCATAGTGCGCCAATCGGTTTTTTAGCCTTCCAAAAAGCCTCAATTACTGCCCTTATCTCTGGTATTACCTGGCAATTAATATCTTTAAATGCAAAGTCACACAGGTTTTTTGCTACACCAAATCCACCAGGAAAAACAAGGGCATCGAAATCATTTACCTCAATTTGGCTTACATCATGTATATTGCCACGTGCAATTCTTGCCGATTCAATTAGTACATTTCGTTCCTGTGTCATTTCTTCGCCCGAAATATGATTTATCACATGGTGTTGATTTATGTTGGGCGCAAAGCAATCATAGCTTGCCCCTTGTTTTAATATAGCTAAAAGGGTTAAGGTGGATTCATGTATTTCGGCGCCATCAAAAACACCGCATCCCGATAATATTACTGCAATTTTTTTCATCTGTGTATCTGTTTTTTAATCATCACATACCTGTCTTGGCAAGGCAGGGAATTCTCAAATAAATGAAATTAAAATCAAGTTAACAATAGCCTGTTTGGTATAATTACTGAAGGCTGTTGCTCTTATCTCTAAATTTAGATCAGTTGATTTAAATGAGTGTTTCATTATATGTTTGTTATATTGTAAATATAAGCTTTAAAAATATTCTTTAGATTATAAAGTTAATGAATGAGTTGATTAACATGCAAATAGATGAAAGAAGATTTTTTTTTAAAAAAAAGGTGTAATTTAGGGTACGGTAAGCTTTAAAAATATAAGTATTTACTTGTAAAAGACCATTTTTATTAAGTATTTTTAACTTTTAATCAATATGTTTTTTTTATAGATTGACCCTGCGATATTTTACTTAAGGATACCGTTGTATTGCCATTTTATTTGTGTAATATGAGTATGATCAATTGAATCGATAGGTAAATTATTCTAAAATCAAGTTAAAACCTGTTAATGGTTTTTTTTCAGTTAGTTAATTGGTTATATTTAAAGAGTGATGTTAGATAAATTCAGGGATATGTTTAGGAAAACAGATGATAATACAGTGAGGTTGAAAAGGAAGATCTTTTGGTTTTTTGTCATTGAGGTTTTATTGGTAATTGCCTTATTAGGTTTTACTTTCTTTCTGATTACTGTGGTTTTAAATTAATAGAGTTTATTTGACGAATAGTAATTTTTGAATTAATATTTTTCCATCCAACCACGTAGTCAATTTCCATTCGCCTTTTTTATCGTGAATTGGTTCCCAAATTGTATCACCAAGAAAAAAATCATAGTCGTTTGATCTAATAAAATACTCCCCTGTAAAAGGTGGAGCAACCTTGCCATCTTCTGCAAGAAAGGGAGGGTGGTCAATGGTAAATTGAATACGTTTTCCTTTTGCGCCTTTAATCTTAATTATATAACCAAATTCAATATCTAGTGTCAAAGGTATTTCATTGGTTATTTTTAATAGTTTAGGCAGTTGCTTCGATGTTCTGTCCCAATGTGTATAAATTCCGTAGCTGAATAATTCTGTTTCAATTCTTTTTTTTGCCATACGATAACTCTTTATATTCTTTTAAATCGTCTTTGATACGGTCCTCAAGTAGGATCAGATCGAATATTGATCCATTGAAGACGGTATAAAGACAGTCTGTTCCGATTTTTTTGGGAAGTAAATTTTATATAAATGTCGTTAACTCATTGCAATTACAAGTTTAATGCATATTTAAGTTGATCTAAAATAATAGGTACATCTTCCTTTTTAATCCCATTCTGAATTAAATAAACCAAATCTTCATTAAATGTATTAAGGAAGGTACTAAAGTTATTATTCATTAATTGAATGGCTTTCTGGTAGAATTTAAGAGCTTCAATCTTATTGTTCTGACACCACGATACATGGCCTATATTAACCAAATCATGCTGGCTGGTGGATGAGACAAGTAGTTTATGATAATATTTCTCTGCCTGATCAAGATTTCCCGCTACAAAAGAGCACCAAGCAATGGGTCTCCATACCTTGGTGTTGGATTCGTCCATATATTCAACCTTAAAGTAATATTTAAGGGCTTCTTTATGCTTTTTTAAATCCAAATAACAATGGCCAATTGAAGCTTGTGTGTGTAAGTCGTTAGGCTTTAGTCTTTCGGCAATTGCATAGTATTCCAGAGCCTTTTCTGGTTGTTTTAAATACTTATACATTAGTGCAATTTTCTTAGTTGTCCATGCTTGCTCAGGTTTTAGTATATCTGCTTTTAAATATAGGTTTAATGCGGCTGTATAGTTTTTGATTTGCTGTTGACAATAGGCCGTTTTTTGTGTTAGTTCAACATTGTTTGGTTCTTGAAGTGCAATAATTTCAAATGCTTCTGAGGCTTCAATAAAGTATTCTTTCTTAAATAAGAATTCCGCAATCTGCCGAAGTCGCACTGTGTTGGAAATAATATCCTTATAGA
Organism: Saccharicrinis sp.; assembly: GCA_041595375.1. Taxonomy (GTDB): domain Bacteria; phylum Bacteroidota; class Bacteroidia; order Bacteroidales; family Marinilabiliaceae; genus Saccharicrinis. The sequence continues at coordinate 2,433 of JBFHKL010000266.1, read as the reverse complement.
ACCATTTGTTGTGGAAGTCCATATTCCACGAAAAAATATCCTCAAACTCAGCGTGCTGTGGGTGAAGTTTAAAGAAACGGTAAAGATCTTGTATGTAGCGGTTTGATATAACAGATTCCATTTTCTCCGGGCTGATCATTCTTTCGCTGTTCTCAATCTCTTCCATTTGTTCGAGCTGTTGCTTGAGCATATTGCCCATCATCTCCTTCTGAAATTGGGGCATATGGGGAATACTTAAAAAGAGAGAGTATTTATCGGAGTTGCAAAGGAAGCCTGAATTGGCTAGGCTGTCTTGTATTGCTTTGCTTGAGAATATCTCGCTATTGGAGTCTAATGCATCTTTAATGTCTTTATTTTCAATGTAAAAAGGAATAAACCAGTTATGCAGAGTGTTGAAGAAGCTAAAGTGTTTCAGCATTTTAAAGGTAGACAGAAAAACATCTGATCCTTCCATCTGAAGTTCTGTGAGCTCTTCCAATTTACTCATTAATTCCGGCGAATCCTTAAAAAAATCTTCCCATTCAGGATTTTCTCCTTCCAAAAACTTATCACTGATCATATTTTCCAGATCCAATTTATTGCGCAGGTTAGGTTGCATTTTAACTACCTCAGGAAGTATCTCGTCGCTCAATTTACGCGATATCTTTTCTGTTTCGCGGGTTCTTATTAATTGGATGGTAGTGGTTAATATGTTATTTAATAGTTTGTCGTTATCCTTTAGTAGGTTTAGGCGAGAGATTATTCTTGGATAAAGATTAATCCGGTTGTCGTGTTTAAATAAAACCAATAATAAGCCTGTGATGGCGCGTTGTTTAATGGTGTTCTCTTCGTGAGCAATGCAATCGAATAACAATAGTGTTTTCCATAAGCTAAATTCATGAAGTGCTCCGAGAGTCAGAGCTGTAATAAATAGGCACCTGTAGCTATAGTGCAGTGCAGTGTCGTTTAATAGTTTTTTTAAATAATTCTCATCTGTATCAGAAATTTCCCCACCAACCCAAATGGTGTTAAAGAGTTGTGTGGTTGCCAAATGACTTTGTTGACTACTAATATTGGCTGCTTGAGTCATTGAGTTTTTGGTCAGCTCACTATAAAAGTTGTTTCCCAAACTCTCGATGTTTGTTTCTTTGGTTTGGTTTAGTATTCTGCGTGTTTCATAAAAAAACGTACTGGATTGGGTGTTTTTTATCGAAGTAAATATTTTATCGGATAGGCTGTAGCACGATAATATAATGTTTTGGTATACACTTGAACGATGCGGATCCTCAACGCCTTCAATGGTATATTTTAGCAGGTTTTTATAGGTTAACTCAAGGTTATAGTGTTCGTCAATAAGCATTCCTCCTTTAAGCTCTTTTGAAAGTTCTCCTAATAAAAACAGTGCATCTTTAATTCTTTTCTCAAATAACGCTTGTTCAATTGCTTTCTGCTTGTTGTTTATATTGATAGTCATGTGTTCACAGATTTATCTAATAAGTCAATTTCTTGTTTGAGTTTATTCTCTGATCATTTACTCAATTAGTGGTTAAATGATCGGACAATATATCGTGTACTATTCGTTCAATGTTGTAAATGTATACAATTTTGAGCTATACATAAAGCAAATATCTTCCAGTACGTCTGCTTATCGTCAGATGGTAGGGAGTTTGAAATTTATTTTATGTGTACTCATCAACGAATATACGTACCTACAGGCATAGCTATACTCAATTTACTAAACAATCTATCTGGACTTCAGGTCTTCTGACCTGAAGTCTATTATAAACAAGAGGTTTATCCTAATTTCGATATTTTCTCCAGGCGTTCTGAATCAAGTATTTTTATGATGCGTCCGTCTACAGTAATCACTTCTTCGTTAACAAAGGTGGAAAGGGTACGTATGGCATTGGAGGTAGTCATGTTTGAGAAGTTTGCTAAATCTTCGCGCGAGAGATAAACGTTTAAGGTGATACCATCCTCTTCAAAACCATAAATCTCTTTTAACAATAGTAAGCTTTCGGCAAGTCTTCCTCGGATATGTTTTTGGGTAAGTGTAACCGTTCGGTATCGTGAGAAACCTAATTCCTGAGCCAATGACCTGATGATGTTTAAGCTAAACTGATAATTTTTTTCTAAAAGCTCATATACGATTGCTTTAGGAATATAAAAAATAACACATGGTTCAATGACTACAGCGGAGGCTACATGTGGTCCTTCTGCAAAAAATGCACGGTACCCTATAAAACTGGTTGGGTTTGCCATGCGAACAATCTGATCTCTGCCTCCAAAACCAATTTTATATACCTTAACTTTTCCTGAGCCCAGACATAATAAACTATCGGGAGTTTCGCCTTCCTGATAGATGACTTCATTTTTCTTAAAATGTACCACTTTGTGGTTGTTCAGGATGATTTCCTTTTCTTCGTCGGTTAATACATCATAAAGTTGTGATAT
>JBFHKL010000265.1:0-5644 GCA_041595375.1 Saccharicrinis sp. | reverse complement strand
GGCTTCGTTAGGGTCGGTAGCTCCAATTAAAAAACGAAAATCGGCTACTGCATTCTCTTTCTCAAGAATTGCGGCCGTAATAGGGCCAGACGACATAAAATTGGTTAGGTCATCGTAAAAGGGTTTGCCCTTATGCTCTACATAAAACTCTTCAGCTTCATGCTTATCTAACTTTAAAGTCTTTAGTGCACAAAAACGAAAACCCGATTCTTCTATCTTTGCCAGGATAGCTCCTAATTTCCCCTTTTTTACCGCAAATGGTTTAATAATAGTTAAAGTTTTATTTCCTGCCATAATATATTTTTTTAGTATTTTCTACAAACTATCATTTATAACTTAGTGCTTGTAGCTGTCTTTATTTTATGATGTTTCATAAAGATTGCTGTATTTCGCTCTTATGAGTTTAATATTAACAATATTTTTGCGGATGTCAAAATAAGGTTTTTATAAATAGTTATATTTGAGTTTTTATTTCAATGATCATCCTGTTTAAAAATATCGTCTTTATATTAGTTCGGTATGTAATGGATGAAATTAACAATTAATAATGATAGAAAATTCAAATTTAGAGCAACTAAAGTCAGCCATAAGTAAAGCCCAAAAAATTGTAATCATCCCTCACTTAAACCCCGATGGGGATGCGATGGGATCATCTTTGGGACTTTATCATGTATTAAACAATCTAAATAAAAAGGTCCAGGTTGTGTGTCCTTCGGCATATCCTAATTTTTTAAGCTGGATGCCGGGTATTGAAAATACTATTGATTATGAGAAAGAAAAAGACCGGGCCAAAGAATATATTCATGAAGCAGATACATTAATCTTTGTGGATTTTAATAGTCTCAAGAGGGTGGATGCCATGAAAGAGCTTGTTGATGAATCATCGGCCTTTAAAATCATGATCGACCACCATCCCTTTCCCGAAACAATTGCTGATATAATGATCTCGGTACCTGCTTCGTCCTCTACTTGTGAGCTGGCTTATCATGTCATCACTAAAACAGACTTGCATTCCCATGTAAATAAAGAAGCTGCCGAATGTTTTTATACAGGGATAATGACCGATACAGGGTCCTTAAGCTATAATTCTTCCCAACCCGACACCTATCTGGTGGTTGCGGACTTATTGAGAAAAGAGATAGATAAGAATAAAATACATCAATTGCTTTTTCATAGTAATTCCTTTAGTAGGATGAAATTATTGGGTCATGTTTTGGGTGAAAAAATGTTTCTCATGCATGAACAAGGAGCTGCTTATATGTGGTTAGATAAAAATGAACTGGAGGAGCATCATTTCCAACCCGGAGACACGGAAGGTTTTGTGAATTATCCCTTGGGTATAGAAGGGATCAATATTTCCGCTTTTTTTATGGAAAAAGATGATAAGGTGAAGTGTTCTTTTCGCTCAAGGGGCGATTTCCCTGTGAATCAATTCTCTGAATTAAACTTTAATGGAGGAGGACATAGAAATGCAGCAGGTGGTGAATCCTATTTGAGTATGCAGGAAACAGTTGAGAAGTTTAAAACAAAACTATGCGAATTTTACAAAAACTATAATATCCATGAAAAATAATACACGCATATTTCTGGCTTTGATGATTGCTGCCGGGCTATTGGTAAATTGCAAAATGCAGAGTAAGGAGCAACACAATAAAAGGAGAGTGACAGCTGAAGAACTGATTTCAGTGAATAGATATATGGTTGGTAAAGATGCTGAAGCCATCAAAGAATATGTAGAAAAGAATAACTTGAATATGACAGAAACCAATACGGGTCTGTGGTATCATATTGATAAGGAGGGAAAGGGCAGACTGGCCGTTATGGGAGATAAGGCAGAAATAGCCTATAGTATTTATTTATTAGACGGAACTCTGTGTTATTCGTCTGATTCATTGGGTAATAAAACATTTAAAGTAGGGCAGGGCGGAGTAGAGTCGGGCTTGGAAGAAGGTATATTATTGCTAAATGAAGGCACTCAGGCTACTTTTATCATGCCTCCTCACAGAGCCTATGGATTAGTAGGGGATGATGACAAAATTCCAGGACGTTCAACTTTAGTGTATAGAGTAGAAGTAATTAGCCTGGAAAAATTAAAATAACCGTTTATGAAGCTATTTGCCGATCTGCATTGTCATCCAACGATGCACCAATATGCCTATGATAAAAGCGAGCGCAAAAGAAAAAATAATCTGTGGTGCGATAACCCGCCCAAAGAGCGACAACGAAAAAGTGCTTACCCCGAATACTTTCAAAGTAGTATGCCGGCTCTGGCTAGGGGTAATGTGAAACTGATTGTGGCTGCTCTCTATCCTTTGGAACAAAGTTGGGTGAGTCCTGAGTTGATAGGATCTGGTGTATTTACTGATATTGTTGCCAGTAAAATAGTGAGTCATTTGCCTATTAAATATATTAATGAAGTACAAAGTCCTTCCTTTAATTATTTTGAAGCACTAAAAAATGAATATGCCTTTTTAAAAGAAGATAGTCATAAGCCGTTTATATTCGAAGGTAAGGACTGGTGCTATGCAGTAGCTCGCAATGGGAATGAAGTGAAGGAGCTTTTGAATAAAGAAAATACCATTGTCATAGTGCCCTCTGTGGAAGGGGCACACTCCTTGTTCTCGGGCAATGCCATTGAACTCATCGACAACAAAAAAACAGCGCATGATATGTTGCGCAATATTACAGAGATAAAAAAATGGAATCATCCGCCCTTGTATATCACTTTGGCGCATCATTTTTATAATGGCTTATCAGGACATACAAGAAGTATTCCTGATGGGGTGGCCTCGTTATTATTAGATCAGCAAGTAGGACTTAATGAGCCTGTTAATGCCGCTGGAGAGCAAGTTATTGACTGTTTGTTAGGTATTAATGAGTATGAAAATAACGGACCTCGAATTTTAATAGATACCAAGCACATGAGTATTGCTGCCCGTATTTGGTACTATCAAAAGATAACTAAATATAACCAAGGGAGACCAAAAAAGGAACGAATACCTATTGTTGCCAGTCATATGGGCTATGGTTCTCATCCTACTATGTTGGCATCAATCACCACACCCGATACCTATTCTAAAAAATATAAAGAATCCACTCTATTTAATCCCTGGAGTATAAATCTGTCGGATGAAGAGATCGGTATCATTGCCCATTCAAACGGACTTATTGGCTTAAATCTTGATCAGCGCATTTTATCAGGTAATAAAGTAATTGAGCAGGCAGATGATTTTTCTAAGTCGGATATTAAGCACAATAGGCATAATGTAGTTGAATTCTGGGGAAATCAATTTGCTCTAAACCTCCTGGGTATTATAAAAGCAATTGTAAACAATAATACCTTAGCAAAAAGCATTAAAAGCAGAGCCTGGGATTTTGTATCGTTAGGAACAGATTTTGATGGAATGATTAACCCAATAGATTCTTGTATTGTTTCGGATGAGTTTATTAAACTTAGGGATGTACTGGAGGAAAAACTGCCAGAGATGGAAGATTTTGAATCCTTCAATCAAGGCCTGAGCGTTCAGAATATATTAGATAAAGTGATGTATGAAAATGTATATCGCTTTGTGATCAATAACTATAATAACTAAGCTATAATTACGATTAGAGTAATAGACTGAATAAAACAGATATACTTTGTTGTTATAAGGATATTTGTTTGTGGTATAGCTCCAGAAAAACAAAGCCCCTGCTAAAAAAATAGCAGGGGCTTTTTAATAATATATATTTGGTGAAATTAGTCTTGAACTAAATCAAATATCTTAGCATCAGCAGCTACGGTATCACCAATATTTGCAAATATTTCGTTTACAGTACCAGCAAAGTCTGAATGTATACTATTTTCCATTTTCATGGCCTCAAGTACAATAACAGCTTGTCCTTTAGTAACTTTATCACCAGGTTTAATCTGGATATCTAAAATTTTACCAGGCATAGGAGCCGTAACCGCTTTAGTAGGTCCTGTAGCTATAGGTGCAGCAGCGGTTGTTGCTGTAGCAGTTGATGCTGCAGTAACAGGTGTGTCAACAATGTCCATAATAGCTGTATCAGCAGCTAAAGTATCTCCTTCGTTAGCCATTATAGTATTTACATAACCAGCAAAGCTAGAAGTGATACTATTTTCCATTTTCATGGCTTCAAGGATAGCAACCGGCTGATCTTTCTCAACTTTATCACCTGATTTTACAAGGAATTGTAAAATTCTTCCTGGCATAGGAACGTTGATTTTTTTACCAACAACAGCTGAGGTAGTTGCAGCAGTACTTGCAGCAGCAGCAGGAGCTGTAGTGCTAACTGGTGAGTCAACAATATCCATAATTGGAGCATCAGCAGCTAAAGTATCTCCTTCGTTAGCCATTAAGGTATTCACATAACCATCGAAGTTAGAAGTAATACTGTTTTCCATTTTCATGGCTTCCAATACAGCAATAGCCTGACCTTTTTTCACTTTGTCACCTGGTTTTACAAGGAATTGTAAAATTCTTCCGGGCATAGGCACAGTGACCTTTTTACCAATGGCTGCTGAAGCAGCAGCGGCAGCTGTTGGTGCGGCAGTAGCTGTTTTTTCTGTTTTGGGCTCGCTTGCTTTTTTAGCTTCCCAAGCAGCTTTTTTAACTCCAGTTAAATAGCCTTTAGCTACCAATGGAAAAAGCTCAATCAACAATACCTCTTCTTCGTTTTCTGCTAATTTAACACCACCAAACTCCTCTAATATTGGATTAGGTTGCATTTTATAAGTAGAAGTATCAAAAGGTCGCTCGTCTCTGTGTCCGCAAATTTTTTCTCTAAATTCTGGTTTAACAGGGATAGGTGTATCACCATATTCTCCTTTAACCAAACTAATAAACTGATTGGATACGTTGGTATACATAGCATGGCCTTTTTTAAGGTCCATGGCACAGTTAACAGCTTGAGCTCCTACAATTTGGCTGGTTGGAGTTACCAATGGAGGTAATCCGGCATCCATACGTACTGTAGGAATTAATTTCATAGCATCCTCTAAAATATCTTCTGATTTTAGAGCTTTTAACTGAGCAACCATATTAGTGTACATACCGCCAGGGATCTCAGCATCTTTAACCAAAATATTTGGTTTTGGAAAATTGAAATAATCCTCAATAGCATGACAAGCATCTAATAAGGCATCTTCGTTACCTGATTTTGCAGCTGCGATAGCTTTATCAAATTCTGCATCGATATTAGCAGGAAGTTTATCGGTAAGAGGATTAAAAGGATTAGGAAATTGTTTAACTCCGTCTACATCAGCTAATTCTTTTCTTATATTTAATAACTCAGCATTAATTTTTGCCACAGCCTCCATATTAACATCTAACTCAATTCCTAATTTCTTAGTGAATAGGAAGATTAACTCGATAGCTGGTGCTGCAGGTCCTCCTGCAAAGTTCCAGATGTTTGTATCAACTACATCAACACCTGCCATAATTGCAGATAAAACAGCAGCTAATCCGTAACCTGGAGTACAATGTGTATGGAAATCAATAGGAATCTTAACGTTTTTCTTAAAGTCTTTTACTAATTTAGATACACGAGTAGGAGGAATAAGTCCACTCATATCTTTAATAGTAATCATATCAGCTCCTAATTCTTCAAGAGCTTTACCTTTATTAATAAAGTATTCGTC
>JBFHKL010000264.1:0-5661 GCA_041595375.1 Saccharicrinis sp. | reverse complement strand
TCAATCATCTCCTTTACCAGTTGAATAGGTTCTGACTCACCTATCATTTCATAGGTCTTGCTTACCTTGCGTTTGAGTACCTTGGTTTCTACCACCAGCTCTTTTCTCTCTCTGGCATTTTTAATGGTAACCAGCAGGCGGTTTAAATCGAGCGGTTTTTCAATAAAGTCATAGGCACCTTTTTTGATAGCTTCAACGGCAGTGTCGATATTTCCATGTCCTGAAATCATCACAACAGGGACATCCTGATTTTTCTTCATGATGATATCAAGCACTTCGATACCATCCATATTGGGCATTTTAATATCACACAATACCAAATCAAATTTATCCTTCGTAAAAAGTTCAAGTCCCTCTTCCCCGTTCTCGGCAGTGACTACCTCATGACTTTCGTATTCCAATATGTCCTTTAGGGTGTTTCTGATGCTTTTTTGATCATCGATTACCAATATTTTTGCCATAGTGTGTTATAATCTTTTATTCAGAATTTGGTATATCGCACCTTCTTTAAGTGCGTAACTACATTGATACAAGTCTGTTATTTTAAATTCTTTGATGATATATTGAATAAATACTGAGGCCAATACAATCATTTCAACCCGATGAGGATCCATTCTGTTCATCTGCAGGCGTTGCTCAATTGTACTGTTCAAATATCTTTGGTGAAGTTTATCCAACAGTTTGCGTTCTATTTTATAACTGGTTAGCTTGCTCATATCTAGATGAGGGTGTTCTTCGGCAGCCACCATGGTAGCAATGGTATCAAAAGATCCTGAGGAGCCGATGAGGATATACACCTGATGTTTATTCATTTCGTTGAATAATAAGGTTAATTCCTCACTAACATACTTCTCCAGTTTGTTAATTTCATTTTGTTGGATAGGTTCCGAGGGTTTCACTAAGTCAAGCATGCGAGCTGCACCTATATTGAAACTGTGTTTCCATATTACCCCTTCTTTAGAAGCGATAATAAACTCGGTGCTTCCTCCTCCAATGTCCATGATGAGGACTTTTTCTTCGCCTATAGGAATCACTTGTTTTACTCCGTCGTAAATGAGTTCGGCTTCTTTATCTCCCTGAATCACCTGGATGTTCAGATCATATTTCTGTTTGACCAGATCGACAAATTCCTGCCCATTGGAGGCAGATCGAATGGCTGAAGTGGCAAAGCAATGAATCTCCTCAATATCAAATTGGCGGATGGTTTTTAGGTGAGTTTCCAGCGCTTGAAAACCCCGTTCAAAAGCCTCTGGGGTAATCATTCCATTATTAATGCCTCCTTTACCTAATTTGGCGGGGTATTTGGTTTCTGATAAAATAGTATAGTTGTTGTTTGTTACTTCTGTCACCAATAAATTAAAGGTGTTGGTACCTAAATCAATGATTGCTATTTGCATATTATATGTTTATTATTTTCCTGCCTGAATAAACCATTTCCATATTTCCTTGTAGCTAACCTTTTTACCGTACATTAATATACCGGTTCGGTATACTCTCGCTGCAAACCAGGTGAGAAATAAAAAAGATGCCGTTAATATAAGCATTGACAGTATCAATTCCCATGCCGGAACATCATAAGGAATTCTTGACATCATGACTACAGGTGAAGTAAAAGGAATCATAGAAAACCAGAAGGCAATATCGCCATGTGGGTTGTTGAATGCCGACATAGCTACATAAATGGAAGCAATTAATGGTAACATGATGGGCATGATAAATTGTTGTGTCTCCGTTTCATTGTCTATTGCAGAGCCTACGGCAGCAAAAAGAGCAGAGTAAACCAGATAACCTCCAATAAAGTAAAAGATAAAGAATGCAATAATGGTTATAATGTTAGAATCATTAATAATCTCCATAACTGTATTAAAAGTGGCTTCGCTAGCTCCTTGCTCAATACTTTCGGAGGTATCTTGATCCATCTGTTGGGTAAGTTCTGTTGACTGTATTTGTGGAGCGTCCTGATTAAAAATAAAATTTTGCATAACTCCTGTGATGGCTAATGTTAAGATGATCCAAAGCAAAAACTGAGTGATCGCCACCAGTCCAATACCTACTATTTTACCCATCATTAATTGAAATGGTTTTACCGATGAAATAATGACTTCTACAATACGGTTAGCCTTTTCTTCAATTACCCCTTTCATTACCTGCGTGCCATACATAATCATCATCATATAAATTAGGAATGCAGAAGCTATTCCGACTATCATGGCAAAAATGGCACTGCTGGTTTTTTCGCTACCATCTTCATCTACTCTTATGGTTTGGATATTTACTTTAATATTGTCGACTTCCTTAATTTTTTCTTCCAAACCTTCTATTTGGTAGCTCGCTAGTTTTTCGTTTCTCAGATAATTGTTAAGTTGATGCCTAATGTTATCCAGAACATTCATGGTTACTTGTCCGTCAGAATATAACTGAATATTTGGTTTGTCCTTGAGTTGATCATTGTCAATCACCATTAAGGCATCGTAACCTTGATTGATAACCTCTTGTTTCTGTGTTGAATCACTGGTATCTTTAAATTCGTACTTAATATATTGAGTATCTTCTAGGGCATTGGTAAACCGGCCGGATAAATCTTCAACAGCAATTGTTTTTATTTCAGTGTCTTCTTGGGAATGCAGCCAGGAAGGAATAATGAACATGGCAGCAAAGAGTAGAGGACTCAATATAGTCATTATAATGAAACTCTTTTTTCTTACCCTGGTTAGGTATTCGCGGCTGATAATGAGTAATATTTTATTCATGATAATACTTTTGAAAGGAATGGTTATTGTTGTGCATTAGAATCTTGAACTGCTTTTATAAATACTTCATCCATATTGGGAAGTATTTCCTTAATGCCATTAATTTTAAAATCATTCAGAAGCAAAGATATCAGGTGGTTTATTTCTTTATCTGCCGCGAGTTGTACTTTAGCAGAATGCTGGTGGTGATTATGTTTGATTTCTTTAATGAGGTAATCATTCTTTAGTTTTTCATTAAATAAATCGGTGTCACCAACAAAATCAATTAATACCTCATTACTTTTATATTGCTGTTTTAAATCATCAATATTTCCTTTAAGTATTGTTTTTGATTTATTAATCAGGCAAATATTATCACAAAGCTCTTCTACCGAACTCATGTTGTGTGTTGAAAAGATAATAGTGGCCCCTTTTTCTTTTAGTCGGAGTATCTCCTGCTTTAACAGGTTGGCATTAATGGGGTCAAAGCCACTAAAAGGTTCATCAAAGATTAATAGTTCAGGTTCATGCAAAACGGTTACAATAAACTGAATCTTTTGTTGCATACCTTTCGATAGTTCTTCTATTTTTTTGTTCCACCATGCTCCTATCTCAAATTTCTCAAACCAATATTTTAGTTTGTGATAAGCATCGTGTTTGGATAGTCCTTTTAAACGAGCCAGATAAATTGCTTGCTCACCTACCTTCATTTTTTTGTATAAACCTCTTTCCTCAGGTAGGTAACCAATGTTATAAATGTCAGATTCGGAGAAAGATTTTCCTTTAAACAATATCTGACCTTCATCAGGCATGGTAATATGGTTGAGGATGCGTATAAATGTTGTTTTACCGGCTCCATTAGGACCCAGTAAGCCAAATATTTGGTTTTGGGGGATATGGATATCTACTTTATCAAGGGCAACATGATTAGCATATTTCTTTACCACTCCATTCGTTTCGATTAAGTTCATTGGATAATAATATTTTTACCCAAAAATAAGATTTTAAAATTGAATTTAGGAAAGCAATGATACTTTATTGATTCAGCAATTGGTAAATAGGTGGAGTTTATCTTACTCTTTTATGCTCCGTGTTTGTACTGTTTGATGTATCGTTTCAAAACCTCAACAGCAGGAGTAGGTTATAGAAGATATTCTAATTTGTTGTGTGTAATCTGTTGGTTGTTAGTTGTGTTGGGTAAAATTCGGACATGATGATTTTAACCGTTAAGCTAAGAGCTATGTAAGCGGTATTAAAAAAAATATCAGTAAAGATTACCTTGCTGTTTTACCTCTTCTTATAAGCGTAATATCATATTCCTTTTCAATGAAAAGAAAGTAATAATAGAGTTTGTAATTGAGTTCTAATCCGTAGTTGATATGGGGGCTATAATCAATATGTGTTTCATAAAAGTCGCCATATCTTAGTGAGTTGTTATGCCTGATATTCCATTCAGTAACATATTGTTGGTTCCATAATTCATAGTACTCCTGAGAATAAAAATTCATAGAGGGATGCATAGACAGATAAGAGTCATATTTCGTGTCGAAAACGATTAATTCGTATTGTACCGAATCACTCTCTGTTTCGTTAATTTGAGGAGGTGTACTGTCCTTTAAAGAAGTAACTTTAGTGGTTTGGCAGGATAGTACGGTAAAAGCCAGTATTAAAAAGGATATTATTGTTCTCATAACTCCATAAAATTGGTGTAACTGTATGTATAAAGTTAAGAAAAAAAGAACAAATAATATAAAAACTTTGAGTTAGGTAGCGGGTGGAGTTGAGTTGTTTGCTGAGTAGATTTTATCCCTACCACGCTTAGGGTGTAGATTAAAAAAAATAAGCCTTGAGAAATTATCTCAAGGCTTATTTTTTTATTTTTTACTTTTTTCTATTGAGCTTATGAAATCATCAAATAAAAATTCTGTATCAGTTGGGCCACTGGAGGCTTCCGGGTGGAACTGAGTCGAGAAAAAGGGTTTTGACCTGTGTCGGATTCCTTCGTTACTTTTGTCGTTAATATTAATGAATAATGGTTCCCAATCATCTGTTAACGAGTCATTATCCAGTGCGTAACCGTGGTTTTGCGATGTAATAAAGCAGTTGTTAGTTTCTACCTTAATTACCGGGTGGTTGTGCGCACGATGACCATACTTTAATTTATAGGTGCTTCCGCCAGAAGCGATTCCAAGTAGTTGATTCCCTAAACAAATTCCGAAAATAGGTTTGCCAATTTCTATGGCTTTTTTGATGTTTTTGATGGTCTCTGAACACATTTCAGGATTACCTGGTCCGTTGGAAAGCATGATCCCGTCGTAGTCTTCCTGTGTAAAGTCGTAATTCCAGGGTACCTGAATAACGGTGGTGTCTCTTTTAAGTAAGCAACGAAGTATGTTGTATTTTGCTCCTGTATCTACTAAAACAACCTTGTGTTTGCCATTCCCATATACCTTTTTTTCTTTAGTGCTTACCTGTGCTACCAAATTATCGGTATTGGGATCGTATTGCTCAATCTCCTCATCGTCCACCAATATCTTTCCTAACATACAGCCTTTCTCGCGTAATACTTTGGTCAGGGCGCGTGTGTCGATATCGAAAATACCAGGAATGTTGTTTTTAATTAACCAATCACGTAAGGAATTCTTGGCATTCCAATGACTGTATTCGTAGGAATAGTCAGATATGATCAAACCTGAAATATGTATGTGATCTGATTCGTAGAATAGAGGAATACCGTATTCATCGGTGTCATCTTTAGGGACACCATAATTTCCAATTAGCGGATACGTGCAAACTAAAATCTGACCTTTATAAGATGGGTCTGTTAAACTTTCGGGATAACCTGTCATGGCTGTGTTAAAAACCACTTCTCCCGCAACTGACTTGTGATATCCAAACGACTTTCCTTCGAAAACAGTGCCGTCTTCGAGTA
>JBFHKL010000263.1:0-5669 GCA_041595375.1 Saccharicrinis sp. | reverse complement strand
ATACTATTTATTATTATGCCGTGTGATAGCAGCACTCTCTATGCTTTTCTCTATGCTATTAATACACTAAAGTCTGACTTTTTAAATAAACAAATTCAAATTGGCTTGTTCTGCTTCTTCCAGGTAATTAGCTACACCACCTATGTTAACACCTTCAATCAGCTCCTCTTTTTGTACGCCCATAATATCCATGCTCATTTGACAGGCTATCATATTAATACCGCTAGCTTTTGCATGCTCAATCATTGTTTCAAGAGCATCTACATTCTTATCTTTCATACGAAGTTTCATCATACGGCGTCCCATTCCTCCCATATTCATATTAGAAAGTCGTAACTTACCCGCATGCCCCGGCATCATTTTATCGAACATATTACCCATCATATCCTTTTTCACCTTAGGTCGATTCACATCCTTAATGACATTCAGTCCCCAAAAAGTAAAGAACATGGTTACTTTTTTACCCATACTGGCAGCTCCATTAGCAATCACAAACGAAGCCAAAGCCCTGTCCATATCATCACTAAACACCACCATGGTTTTATGGTCTTTATTTGAATCTTGTTGGGTACTGTTATCAGCACCCTTTTTAACCTTCTCTATTATGGCAGTAATTTCGCCAGCATTGTTTTCTCTTTTAACCAATAGGTGACCGGTTACCTTACACCATGACGCCACATCGCTATAAAAACCAGGGTCGGTGGCTTTTACTTCCAGTCTTTCTCCATAGGCTATGGCATCAATGCTTTCCTTTAATTTTAGGATTGGACCAGGACATTGTAAGCCACAGGCATCAACAGCCATTGATTTTACATTAATTTTGGGCATTTCAATTTCGTCTGTAGGTTGCTTTTCCTTATTATGCGTAAAAAATATCGCATTTGATTGTTCTTCCATAGCCTGCTTATAAACTTTTAATCCTCCCGAGAGATTGTATACCTCCTCAAAATCATTTTGTCTTAAAATACGTGCTGCCACATAACCTCTCAGACCAACACCACAATAAATTAATATCTTTTTATCCTTAGGGATACGCTCCAGATTCTCCCTAATCTTATCCAATTCAATATTTACAGCTCCGTCTATAGCATCAATGGCATATTCTTCAGGAGTTCTCACATCCAAAACAAAGCAATCTTTTTCTATTCTACGATGAAAATTAAATGGAGAAAGAGGTTTAAACAAGCCTTTTATAATGTTTTCTGCATTATATCCGGCCTGATTCACGGGATCTTTTGCCGAACTAAAAGGTGGAGCATAGGCATGTTCTATCTCCTGTAAGTCATAAATAGTTCCATTATTCTTAATCACAGTAGCCAAAAGGTCCAAACGCTTATCAACTCCCTTGTAACCAATCACCTGTCCTCCATATAGTCTTCCTGATTTAGGATCGAAGCTAATTTTTAGCATCATCTGCATTGAACCCGGATAATAACCTGCATGAGAACCCGCATGAACAATGGTACAGGCATGTTTGATACCTTGCGCTTTTAAACCCCGATGGGTCATCCCGGTAATTCCGGCAGTCATATCAAATACCTTAGCAATGGCTGTTCCTATCGAACCCTTGTATTTTCGGGTAGGTCCATATACCATATTATCCGCTAATATACGTCCCTGACGGTTAGCTGGTCCTGCTAAAAAGGCAATAAATGGTTTTCCGGTAATCGGATGTGGAAATTCTATACTATCCCCTACGGCATAAATATCCTTCATTGAGGTTTGCAGATACTCATCTACCCATACACCTCCGGTCTCACCTATTTTCAAACCAGCCTCTTTAGCCAGAGTATTATCCGGACGAACACCAATAGAAAGAATAATAAAATCAGCATGAATCACACGTCCGCTTGCCAATGAAACTTCAATTGCATCGCCATCTTGTTTAAACTCTTTCACGGCATCCTCTAAGAAAAGGCCCACTTCTTTTTCCTTAAAATGGTGATGCAAAGGAGCTGCCACCTCACTATCCATCATATTCATTACCTGGGCTGCAGCCTCTACAACAGACACCTGAACTCCACGATGATGAAGATTCTCTGCCATCTCCAAACCTATAAAACCAGCACCAACAACAACAGCTGTTCTTGGCTTTGAGTCGTCCACAAAAGCCTTTATTTTATCGGTATCCTCAACATTTCGCAGTGTAAAAATATTGGGTAAATCAATTCCAGGAATGGGAGGCTTCACTGGAGATGCACCAGGAGAAAGTACCAGTTTATCGTAACTTTCGGAATAACATTCTCCTGTTTTTAAGGATTTTATGGATACCTCCTTTTTTTGTGGGTCAACGGATGTAACCAAGGAAAATATACGAATATCAATATTAAAACGTGAACCAAAAGATTCAGGTGTCTGAACCAATAATTTCTCGCGCTCTTTGATTACTCCGCCAATGTAATAGGGTAATCCACAGTTGGCATACGAGATATGTGGCCCTTTTTCTAACATAATAATTTCAGCCTTCTCATCAATTCTTCTTAAACGGGCAGCTGTGGTAGCTCCTCCGGCAACCCCTCCTACAATAACGTACTTCATATTTATCTTGATTTTTATTTTTTCTGCTATACTTTTTAAAGCTACAAATATAACCATGTTTTCATATGTAAGTATTTGTATATTTATGTTTTTGGACATATTCTTGCTTTTCGCCCTTCGTTCCTACTCCATACATAAGTAAACACAAGACCTACAGTGTTAGTTAAGTTGTACATCTTATTTTTTTTAGCCATTACAAAAAGCAATAGTCACCTTTCTTTTACAAAAAACAATGAAAAAACTATAGTTCAGTATACGGCAGAATAAACTGCTCAGATAGTATCGGCATTTCAATTTTATATTCTCTTTTTTTTCTTTCTTTGTAATATGGAACTCATAGAAATTCAAGGGATAGGTCCGGTTTTGTTTCAGCCAAGCAAGAAAGCCCAACGGCTATCAATAAAACTCAAACCATTTGAACCCATTAAAGTAGTAGTACCTATTACTATGCATGCGAAGGAAGCACTTAACTTTGTGCATTCAAATAAGAAATGGATTCTGGAAAACATGAGTAAGGTGAAAGCGAAAGAAAATGACCTAACTATTTTTGACGAGAATACTAAATTTAAAACGCGCTCCTTTGCACTTAGAATAAAACAATCACAATTACCACAGGTGAGAATGCATCTGAAAGAAGGTATTCTTACCATTGAATATCCACAACATCATGATGTAAAATCAGGGCCGATACAGGAAAATATTCGATATGGAATTGAGGAAGCATTAAGAGTTACCGCCAAAAACTATCTTCCGCATCGTTTACACGAACTGGCGCAACTCCATGGCTTTTCGTACAATCGAATATTTATTAAAAACCTAAAATCACGTTGGGGAAGCTGTTCTTATGTGAACAACATCAATCTTAACTTACACCTAATGCGTTTACCCGATATGCTGATAGACAGCGTATTACTACACGAGTTATGTCATACGGTAGAAAAAAATCACGGACCAAATTTTTGGAAATTACTAGATAAAGTAAGCAACGGAAAAGCCAGAATGCTGGATAAGGAGATGAAAAATTATAGAACCTTTATTTATTAAATATGAAATGGGATCAATTACTATCGACCAAACGAACCGGTCAGGAAAACAGAGCACATAACATACAACATCAACGAACCCAGTTTCAGCGTGATTACGACCGTTTGATTTTTTCTTCTCCCTTTCGCAGGCTGCAGGATAAGACACAGGTTTTTCCTTTGCCGGGAAGTATTTTTGTACATAACCGTTTAACTCACAGTTTAGAAGTAGCCAGCGTAGGTCGATCATTAGGGCATAATATTGCTGAGTTTCTGGTGCAACATAAAGGAATTAAAAATCCTTTTGTGCAGGAAATAAGCTCAATAGTAGCCACAGCTTGTCTGGCACATGATATGGGAAATCCACCCTTTGGTCATTCCGGTGAATCTGCCCTGTCGCACTATTTTAAAATCGGCGAAGGAAAAAAATTAAAACAAGAATATTCAATATCAAATGACGAATGGAATGACCTGACCGAGTTTGAAGGCAATGCCAATGCTTTCCGTTTATTAACGCACCAATACAACGGACGCCGCAAGGGTGGCTATGGCCTAACCTACTCCTCCATTGCTTCTATACTCAAATATCCCTATGCCTCCGGCAACTCCTCAAAAAAGAAATATGGTTATTTTCAGTCTGAAAAAGAAATGTTTTATCAGGTGGTTACAGAACTGGGTTTAAAAGAAAAAGAACCCGGAGTATTTTGCCGCCATCCTTTGGTATACCTGGTAGAAGCTGCCGATGATATCTGCTATCAGGTAATGGATGTGGAGGATTCGCATAAACTTAAAATTCTGGATACCCGCGAGACACGGGAAATATTATTGGCTTTCTTAGAGGATGAGAAGGATTCTGAAACACGAAAGAGAATACAGGAGATAAGCCTTGAGGTTACAGACATTAACGAGCAGATAGCTTTTATCAGAGCATCCGTTATAGGTAAGTTAGTAGGTAAATGCACACAAGTATTTATTGATAACTACGAAAAAATTATGACAGGAGAATTTAACGGCAGCCTCACCAATTACATGGAAGGATCAACGCATAAGGCTATGAAAAACTGTGCTTCCATCTCATTGAAAAGAATCTATCGCCATCCTTCGGTAGTGGAAATAGAAATTTCTGGCTTTAAGATTTTAGGCTCACTGCTGGGAGAGTTCTCTAAAGCTGTATTAAATCCCAATGACATTTACTCAAAAATGCTTATCCCTTTTATTCCTGAACAATTTAAGGTAGCAGAAACTGCTCCTGCTTATTCAAAATTACAATCAGTATTAGATTTTATAAGTGGAATGACCGATATTTACGCACTCAACTTATTCAGGAAAATAAACGGTATGGGACTCGCTGACAAAAGCTACTAATCAAATTAAGTAGCTCTTTATCTCTAACAACAAATCACACAATACCAATCAATCAAAGGTTAATAACTTATTATAGTCATTAACCTTTGACCAGGCACGATACGCTAATTCATAAAAACCAATTCCAACTCTTCTTTAGCTTTGTCTTTTTCGGTGAGACTATAAGTACCTGAATTTACAAACTGAAATCCTTTATCCAGCGCGGCATCCATTAAGGCGTACTCTAACTCTCCTGCAACATTAACGTCTAAATCCTTATTAAAATACAAGAGAAGTTCTTTATCATTATCATCGTTAAACTTCACTAATAATGAGTTATTTTCAACAAATACTAAATCATCATAACTATATGAAACAGGTAAGCCTACTGACTCTAAAATTTCCATAACGTGTCCTAATGGTCTGAAATTTATGCTCATAATTATATTTTTTTATTTATACATACTATCAATAAGTAAACAACTATAATATTATACAACAACCAGCTTTATCAGGTTAACTGTATTTTCTAATTCGTCATGTTCTTCAGCAAACTGACATTTAAACATCATCATACTATGCGCTTCTTCAAAATCAACTTCTGAAAATGGCATATCTTTTTCGTTAATAAACTGATAAAAGCCTTCAGCACCCTTCACCTTATATAATTCTTTACGAAAAACAGTATCCTGCTGAACTAAGGTGATAAATTTTTTTGCGTTTTGAATAGACATAAACCCTCCTTTTTTAATTGATCCTACATTT
>JBFHKL010000262.1:0-5814 GCA_041595375.1 Saccharicrinis sp. | reverse complement strand
CTATTCAGCTGGTAAAGGAGATGATTGAGAAGGTTGCGCCAACAGATGCCAGAGTACTTATTACCGGTAAAAACGGAACCGGCAAAGAGCTTGTTGCAAGATGGTTACATGAAAAAAGCAATCGTGCCACACAGCCATTTATTGAAGTAAACTGTGCCGCCATACCTTCCGAGCTCATTGAAAGTGAATTGTTTGGTCATGAAAAAGGAGCCTTTACATCGGCACACAAACAACGCAAAGGAAAGTTTGAACAAGCCAATGGAGGAACCATCTTTTTGGATGAGATAGGAGATATGAGCCTCAATGCTCAGGCCAAAGTATTAAGAGCTTTACAGGAAAATGTGATCAGCAGGGTAGGCAGCGATAAGGATATAAAGGTGAATGTTAGGATATTAGCCGCTACAAATAAAAACCTTAAAGACGAAATAAGTCAAAATAATTTCAGGGAAGATTTATACCATCGTTTAAGCGTTATATTAATTCATGTACCCGCATTGAACGACCGCATAGATGACATTCCAATACTAGCCAGCCACTTTAACACACAAATTTGTAAAGAATTAAGCGTAACAGAAAAAACCATTTCACAGGAGGCTATTGAAGAACTTCAAAAGATTAACTGGACAGGAAATATACGGGAATTCAGAAATGTTATTGAAAGGCTTATTATTTTATGTCCCGAAGTTATTACTGCTGAGGATGTAAAAAAATACGCAGGAGCACAGGAATAGAGTGGCTATGAAAAAAATACCTGTTTTTACATACTTTAAAAATTGAAGACGCGAAAATACATTTAGGTAGTAAGTAAAATTTTGCTGAACAATTGTATTTTACGATATTACCATTCTTGTTTTAAAACTTAATACAGCAACTTATGCGCACAGAAGCAGACTTTATTGGTTCCCTTGAAATACCCAAAGATGCTTTATACGGCATAAACTCGGTGCGAGCCAGGGAGAACTTTCCTGATTCATCTCCTTTTTCTATAGAATGGTATAAAGCTGTAGGAACAGTAAAACAAGCCTGTTACGAGACATATTTAAAATTTAAACAAGCAGCAGGCGCCAAATACGCCCATAAAAACATCACCTTTATCCCTGATGATATAATCAATGCCTTGATTACCTCAGCTATAGAAGTTGGACAGGGTAAACACTTTGATCATTTTATAGTACCTGCCACCCAAGGAGGCGCAGGAACAAGTATAAATATGAATATCAACGAAATAATTACCAACAACGCACTTATAAACATAAACAAAAAGCCGGGTGAATACAACACCATCGATCCCATAGAGCATGCTAATATCTATCAGTCTACTAACGATGTGATTCCTACAGCCTTAAAAGTAGCTGTTATCACCCTGTTTAAAGACTTAGATGAATTAATTAATGAGGTACTTCTATCGCTTGAAAAAGTTGAATCACAAACCCGTAATCATCTGCGGCAAGCCTATACGCAAATGCAAGCCGCAGTGCCTTCATCATACGATAAGCTATTTAGCACTTACAACAATGCTTTGTCGCGCGATTGGTGGAGGGTAAGTAAATGTTTTGAACGTATCAAAGAGGTCAATTTAGGCGGTGGGGCCATTGGAACAGGCATGTCTATCCCTTCTTTTTTTATGATGGAGGTAGTAAACCAGCTGCAAAAATTAACAGGACTACCCATTACCCGCTCTGAGAATTTATCAGATAACACGGCTAATCTGGATAGTTATGTTGAGGTACATGCTACCTTAAAAGCCCATGCTGTCAACCTTGAAAAAATGACAGCAGACCTACGCCTACTCGGATCTGACCTATTTATCAACCGCGAAGTATTCCTCCCTAAAAAACAGATAGGAAGCTCCATTATGCCCGGCAAAGTGAATCCTGTGATTGCCGAATTTGTGATTTCTGCAGCACATAAAATATATGCTAACGACCAGCTCATCTCATCTCTATGTGCTCAGGGCTGTCTGGATCTTAACGCCTACCTTCCTACAATAGGGCACGCCCTACTCGAGAGTATTAAATTATTGATAAGCTGCAACATCACCATTAAAGATAACCTTTTAGAGGGGATACTATTTAAACAAACAGATCATAAAAACACCCTGTTTATGAACCCTTCGGTCACCACAGCCTTATCTCCCTATATCGGCTACCATCAAGCCAGTCAGCTGGCATGCTTGATGAACGAAAAAAAATGTAACATCTTTGAGGCAAATCATCAACTTAAATTAGTTACTGAAGAAACACTCTCTAAACTGTTAAAACCAGAGCAATTATTACGACTTGGTTTCCGCTTAAAAGATGTTACCGATAAATAATCTTTCTTTTGTGATATAAATACCAACATCTTTCTTATTTTTAACCAACATTTTTCACATTTACCATATGCAGAAAGAGGTACAATTCAATTATCATATCAATTCACCAGGTAAAGCCAGTGGTGAGTTGACAGTACATGATAAAAAGATACCTTTTCAAATTACCAATGTGAGTAATCCCCTTTATGACCTACTCAAAGGAATGGTAAGTTTAGTATATGAGCCCTCGCACTTATGGGATGAGCAAAATATTTGCTGGATAGACTGGTATAATGAAAGCTCAGGTTACAAATGGATCATAAGCACACCCGATGGCACATCACTACATATACAAATCAGGTATCTTGCCGATCTATTTGATGAAGATTCAGCGCAGCTCATGATCAATACATCATGCGATTTTAAATCCTTTTACCAGGCTATAATACAAGAACTTGATAGATTTATCAAAAACATGGGACTGTTAAACTATGAACAACTGTGGCAAAAAGATGAGTTTCCTCTTACCTATTTTCTTATCTTAAAAAAACACCTTACTGAAAATGGTTTATGGATATCAAGCAAAGAAGATAACTCTAATTTTTTAGACGAACTCAACCTACTTCAGGCCTGATTTTCACCCTTTAAACATTTCAGTGTAAATTCTTCAGCTGTTTTTACCAGGTATCTGCCAGCATTTTTAAGGGAATCCTCAGAATCACTGGCAAAGGAGGATATTTCTTTCAGATATTCTATTTTAAATCTTCGGATTTCGCTAGGTTGACATTCATTCACCCCACAAAAAACAGCGAGTTTTTGATTTGTCAAGGAATCCGATACCCCTTTAATAACTTTACCCGAAAATGTTTGCTGATCAAGCTTTCCCTCACCTGTAATCACCCAGTCGGCATCTATAATAGCATGTTTAAAATCCGCTTCCTTTTTAATCAGTTCTATTCCCGACTGTAAGCGAGCATTAAGAAACAAGATACTTCCTGCACCCAATCCTCCTGCTGCACCAGCCCCGGCAATATTCTGCAAGTCCATTTTAAACTGTCGTTTAACTATAGCATTAAAGTTTTGCAAACCAACATCCAACAACCTCACCTCTTTGGAAGAGGCTCCTTTTTGGGAAGCATAAATGTAGGCAGCGCCATCAGGGCCAAAAAGAGGATTATCCACATCACAAGCCACATCAAATTTCACAAGCTTTAGCCGGGGATGAATGTGTGTATCATCCACAGAATGAAGCATCAATAAATCCTTTCCCTTACCATCCAGTTCATGACTATCCTTATCCAGAAAACGATAACCTAATGCCCTGGCCATTCCCATACCGGCATCGTTGGTTGCACTGCCCCCTATCGTTAAAATAATATGAACAACCCCTTTGTTTAGTGCATCAGCAATCAGCTCCCCCGTGCCAAAACTACTGGTTTCCATGGGATTCTTCTCCGTATCCTTTAACAAGCGAACACCCGAGGCTTGGGCCATCTCAATATAAGCAGCTTTTTTACTCTCGGAATAAAGGTATGAAGCATGAATCTTTCCTACAAGAGGATGATGCACTTCTACTGAGCATATTTCTCCCTCTAAATAATTACTCAATACCTCCATAGTACCATCGCCGCCATCAGCTAGGGGAAGTCTGATAATAAGCACTTCTGAGAGGTGCTTCCTTATCCCTTTCTCCACTGCCTCACAAAACTCGTCGCCAGTAAGTGAACCTTTAAATTTATCGGGTGCAATTATAAGTTTTATCATTATTTACAAATAATCAAGAGCATCTTCATTTACCTGAACAAAGGGAGCAATGGCCCTATGATATATACCCAATACATAAGCAATGGCCATACCATAATTGGTAACTGGAATATGCGCATCAAGAGCCGGTTTCAAACGATTAATCAACTGCTTTCGAGAAATCATACATCCTCCACATTGAATAACCAAAGAATAACTTTCAATAGGAGCAGGCAGCTTATCGAACCCTGATACCACATCAAAACGATGCTGCTTACCTGTGAAATTAGATATCCAACGAGGAATCTTAGAGCGGCCAATATCGTTACAAGAAACATGATGTGTGCACGATTCCAACAATAACACCCTATCGTTATCTTTCAAGTTCGATATTTCAGGAGTACCCTGTAAGTAGTTAGCAAAATCACCTTTAAAACGGGCCAGCATAATACTAAAACTAGTTAGCGGAACATCCTTTGAAATAGAAGCATCGGCCTTTAAAAACACCTGACTATCGGTAATCACAAGGGCAGGTTTAATTTTTGTCTTTCTTAAAAAAGCATCTACTTCCCTTTCCTTTAAAACAATGCATACGGCATCATTATCAATAATATCCCTGATGGCCTGTACCTGTGGCAGGATAAGCCTTCCCTCGGGAGCCTCTATATCAATGGGGGTAATCAGCAAAACAATATCACCATGCTTTATAATATCTCCTAATAAAGAAGGATGGCTATAGGCCGACTCCGGAATACTCTTTTTAATGGCTTTAATTAAAGGAGTAATCTCCAAATCCTTATTAAAAATCAGAAAATCGGCACAACCAAATTTTTCAGCTTCTACTTTAATTGAAGGGTTGGGGTGCAGCAAATCACTTTTACTATAAACAACAACAAAAGGCACATCATAAGATTTAAACTTACGAATCATTTCCTTCTCTTCACTTCCCCATATATTATTACTAACTAACAAAATAGCCAAATCAACTAATTTGATCGATTTTTCAGTTTTCTCCATACGCTTTTCCCCCAGCTCACCTTCATCATCGAAACCTGCAGTATCAATTAAAACAACAGGACCAAACCCGGTAATCTCGAGAGATTTCTTCACTGGATCGGTTGTTGTACCCGCTATATTGGAAACGATAGCCACATCCTGTCCGGCTAATAAATTAACCAATGTGCTCTTACCATAATTGCGCCTTCCAAAAATACCGATATGAGGTTGCCTGTCTTTTGCCATTTTTATTTACAAAGTAATAAAAAAGTATTGCATAACGTAAACTTAAAAATGCTTGAAAAGAAATTAAGACATACTCCATTTGCGCCTAAAGAATAAATTCACGTTATTGTATGGTGTTGTTAATATGTGAAATAGGGGTATATGATAGATTTTGACGAACTGCTTTTAGCTCTGAACGAGCTTGAATCTATTGTTATGGTAACCAATCGGGACGGTATCATAAAGTATGTAAATAATGCCTTTGAAGAAAAATATGGTTATAAGAAGGAGGAGGTTATTGGACAAACTCCTCAAATGATTAAATCTGATTATCACGACAAGCCTTTTTACAAACAATGTTGGAATACCATATTAAATGGAGATACCTGGGACGGAATATTCCTAAACAGAACCAAATCAGGTCGTTTAATCTGGGAACACGCCAAAATATCCCCCATTAAAAAACAGGGGGAGATCGATGGTTTTATTGCCATTAAGGAAGACGTTACTTACAAAAAGGAATATGAAGAACAATTTCATCAGGAAAAATTCCTGCT
>JBFHKL010000261.1:0-5832 GCA_041595375.1 Saccharicrinis sp. | reverse complement strand
GAATTGAAGCGAAGCGTAAATAACGAATGCTAAAAAAATGAACCTTGTGAGCTAAAGTAAAAGCCACTCCGGCTTTAGAAGTATAAAGAAATGGAAATATTTAATGGCTGGTTATCATGAAAAGAAAGTAGATATTGTTATAACGGCCGAGAGTAGTAATGATCTGTGAATACTGATTCCTATTTTCAGAGCAATATCCTAACTTATAAAAAAACAAACTCTATTTTCTTTCTTCTTTTTATCATTGCCATAAAAATGCTTCGGCAGAATCGTGTAACGCCAAGATCAAAGAATTTAGGAAACAGTTTAGGGGCGTTGGTGATGTGAAGTACTTCCTATATGGATTAACAAAAATTTATGGCTGATAAGTTAACTCGTAATTTAGACCTAGTTTTTATACTTGATCCGAGATACTCGCTTTATTTTTACCAGAAGGAATATTAGATTATTTTGACATCGTATCATACGAGAAAGATTGAAGTGGTAAGTACGTTTACGACCAACAATTGACACTATTGTTAGAAGAGAAAGACATTATCCCAAAAGAATATAAAACTTACCAATATAAGTCATGTGGATTTATGGAATTTCGTTGTATCGACGATTATTCCATAAGAAATATGTTGGTAAGACTCAAGATTAAGCGTCGACGTTGGGAGGTTTTAATAGAAGGGAAGAAGAAGAAAGTTAGTAGGAATTGGGAAGTGATAGCACAGGGTACTCGAATGAGCGTAGAGTATGCTGCTTTTTTAAAAGAAATTAGTCGATTCTAATGCCATAAGTTGTCAAAGTGTCGAGGTGTATCTTGGTTTAAACGGTCGTAATTTCCAGCGTCAATACAAAAATACTCTCAGTGATTATCATCACTGGAATCAGAAGGATCATGCAGAAGATTATTTAATATACCCCAAAAACATTGGTTATTCATTATCAATAGATGAGACAGCGATGTCTAATGGAGAACTGTATACAATCCTTATCAATAAGGCAAAAAAAGGAAAGAAGGGCTCTATAGTAGGCATATCTAAAGGAACCCAAGCTGCAGATATTATAAAAATTATCAAGGAGGGATTTAACGAATCTCAACGACGCATGGTTAAGGAGGTGACACTGGATATGGCTAATAGTATGAACCTAATCGTTGAAAAATGCTTTCCTGGGGCAATGCGTGTCGTTGGCCGTTTTCATGTACAGATACTGGCTTGTGTCGCTGTTCAGGAGCTAAGGGTTAAATACAGGTGGGATGCAATAGAACAAGCCAACAACGAACAAAAACAAGCAAAATTAACGCTCTTGTCATTAACAAACCGGATTACTTCCAATAGTTCTCTCTGTGTAATTTTAACATAATACAATTTTCAAAATCCACATAATTTGTCGTTTAGGTATAGTAATGACTAATATTTACACAAGCAATAAAAAAATAAATTAACATTAAAATACAAAAAACAACAAAGTGTTACAATTTGCTCGTTTATAGAGTTTAAGAGTGATTGGGTGATCTTGTGATGATGAATATTTGAGCTGTATGAGCCTTGTAATGACTTATTTAAAAAAGTAAAAAATGTTTTTATTGTTGTTCCCTTCCATAAAAAAAGCTACTTTGAGGGTAATGGGTCATCTGATGGCCTTGTAGATGCTCTATAAATATTATTATGAGCAATTATTTTTAATAACCAGGAGGTGTTAGAAATAGAGTTCTGTTGTAAAGAAAAATGGGATTGAAAGGATCTATGCTTATGCACGTATTCTCTTATTTGTAAGTCTTGTTTTATTTGTGTGTTGCCTTTACTGGTTTTGTATTTACACCTTTTGTTGAGTATTTGTACGAGAAACCATAGGTAGTAGTTATTAACATTGTTTTAGTCATAAGTTTAAAATGTCATAGATATAGTTGGAAGAGGTCTTTTGTGATTTTTTTTTTAGTGTGTAAATAACTAATAGAGATTTGCTTGTAAAGTGATTTCATTAATTAAGTATGGTGTACTTATGAGGGTAATCAATAGATTAGGGAATATATAAGGAGTAGGTGTTTTGATAATAAAAATGAAGAGTTTGTTTAGTTCTAAGAATACTGCTGTTACTCACTTGGAGTTAGTGTGTGGTTTTATTAAGGAGTTAGTGAGTTGCAGAGACTATTGTATGAAGGATAAAGTTGTATGGATAGTTGCTTGCTATATAAGTTGTAAATAACAGCTAATTGGTAGTTTTTTAACTAAAAATGGCTGTTGGAATACTGATGAAATGTGAATCGAATAGATAAGGAGTTATCTAATACTATTTAAAATAAGAAGTTTGTTTCGGCTCTTGAAATAGAGCTATTATATATAAGTAGTTATAATAGAATTTTTTTGCAATAAGTAAAGGTTTGTCGAGGACAACACCTTGGATATGTAGAATTATAGTACTCACTTAAACATTACGGATTTATGAAATTTTTACGTTTACTACAGATGTGTACAAGTCGTGGCTTATCTAAAGCAATGAGAATTTTTGGGTTGTCCTTGTTCTTCTTGCTAATGGTAGGCTTCCAGGCTTCTGCAAGTTCAGAACGGAAAGTAACTGATGTAAATGAACAAAATGTTCAGCAGGAAGAAAAAACGATAAGCGGTAAGGTTACTGATAGCAGTGGTGAATCATTGCCGGGAGTTAGTGTGTTTGTAAAAGGAACTACTAACGGTACGATTACGGATGTTAATGGTAATTTTTCTTTGAAAGTACCCTTAGATGCTGCTGCTATTGTGGTATCATTTATTGGAATGGAAACAAAGGAATATTTATTGAAAGGGAAGACAGTATTTAATATTGTGATGTTAGATATGGTTGAAGGCTTGGAAGAAGTGGTTGTGGTGGGTTATGGTACCCAGAAAAAATTAACACTAACTGCATCTGTATCTCAAATTGATGCTGAAATTTTTGAAGACAGACCTACGGCAAATGCCTTTCGTTCCTTACAAGGTGCTGTTCCTGGATTAGTGATATCGAACTCTGCTTCGGGGGGAGAGCCAGGTGCTTCTTCGGAAATTAATATACGTGGTTTTATTACAAGTGGAGGTACGGGAAGTATTAGTGATGCAGAACCTTTGGTTCTTGTTGATGGAGTAGAAATGAGTTTAAATGATATTGACCCGGAAGACATCGAGTCTGTTTCTGTGCTTAAGGATGCTGCTGCGGCTTCTATTTATGGATCGCAAGCTGCTGCTGGTGCAGTAATTGTAACTACCAAGAGCAATGTAAATTCAGAAGGCCAGATTAAAGTAAGTTTTAGTAGTAGTTTCTCGCTTACGCAACCTTCTATATGGCCCGAAAGTGCCAGTCCAATAAATTTTGCTTATACCATTAATGATGCACGGGTGAATAACAACCAATCGGCTTATTATGATGACGAAGATTTAGCTAATATTATAGCTAATATGGAAAGTCCGGGCAGTGCTCAATCAATCGTCTCTAATTCTTCAGGAAATGGTTGGGACTACGGTACTATTGGTATTGAAGGTACTGGAGCAACTAATTGGGATGATGTGATTATGAAAGATTGGGCCCAGCGTGTTAAAAATAATATCAATATATCCGGAGGTAGTGAAAAATTAAACTACTATTTTTCTGTTGGATCATACGATGAAGACGGATTGTTAGCTGTTGGTGACGAATCGTATCAAAGATATAATCTGGATGCAAAATTTTCCAGTAAAGTGAATGATTGGTTAACTATAGAGTTATTTACAAAATTCAGAAAAAGCTATACCGATTTTCCTACAGAATCTAGTTCGAATAGTACATTTTGGAATAAATCCAGAGTATTGGATTTGATTACTAAAATTAAACCAACTTTACCAAGGGTTGACCCAATATATGGTTTAGAGTTATTGCAACATACTTATTATCCATTTTGGGATACTCAGCGTGTAAAAACAGAGAATGATCAAACGGTAATTTTACCACGGTTTATTATAGAACCAGTTGAAGGTCTTACTTTAAATGCTAATCTTAATTATAAAAGAGATAATAATTTTCAGGAAATATTTATTTTAGCCAGTCAAACAATTGTTCCTAATGGGCTTGTAGATAAAGTTTCTCAGGAAGCTACTTCTTATGACCCAACTATTAGTACCAATGAGTATTTCTCGCCAAACTTATTTGCTACTTATGAAAGATCAATAAACGATCATAATTTTCATGCCACAGTAGGTTATCAAAGTGAGGTCAATAATTATTATGCTCTTGGGGCATCTTCCGACTACTTAATTAGTAATAATATTATCTCCTTGAATGCCTCGTTGGATGATGATCAAACAGTAAGTGAAGCGATATCACATTGGTCTACTGTAGGTATTTTTAGTCGTTTTAGATATAATTATCAAGAAAAGTATTTGCTAGAGTTTAGTTATCGTAGAGATGGATCTTCGAGATTTGAACCAGATAATCGTTGGGCAGGCTTCCCTAGTTTCTCAGCAGGATATAACGTTGCAAAAGAGGATTTCTGGCCACTGAAAGAGTATATACATACTTTCAAAGTAAGGGGCTCGTATGGTACCTTAGGTAATCAAAATGTTTCTAATTATCTTTATCTTTCTACCATATCCTTAAATACAGGTGGAACATCCTATTTGTTCGATGGTGAGCGATTAACATTTTCTCAAACACCTGATTTGGGTAGTGAAAACTTAACCTGGGAGAAAGTGAAAACCACAGATATTGGTTTTGACGTAAGAGCTTTTGATAATAAGCTCGATGTTGCATTTTCCTGGTATAGAACCGACATTGAAGGAATGGCGGCTCAGGGAGCAGATTTACCTGCTCAATTAGGAACTGATGCCCCATTAACCAATATAGGAACTTCCAGAGTGCAAGGATGGGAAGTGGAAGCAATCTGGCGGAAAAAAATGAACAATGACTTTAGTTATAATGTCCGAGTTGTTTTATCCGATTACAAAAGAAGTATTGTAGATTATCCGAATGACGCAAAAGCCTTAACAAGCTATTTTGCCGGACAGGACTTAGGTGATATTTGGGGATTCGAAACGGAAGGTTTGTTTCAGTCAGACGAAGAGGCTACAGAGGTTACCTCGGCTGTTGATTATTCATTTATTACTGGTTGGTCGCGTGTGGCTGGTGATATTCGTTATAAAGATATAAACGATGATGGAGTAATTGATCGAGGCGATTATGTAGTTGGAAGTACTGGAGATTATAAGGTTATTGGTAACTCCACACCTAGATATCAATATTCAGTTAAGCTGGGTTGTACCTATAAAAATTGGGATTTTAATGCTTTGATTCAAGGGGTAGGTAAAAGAGATCTGTCATTTGCAAATCAACAGCGCTTTAGAGGACCGGCAAATGGTCCGTTCCATGCTTTTGTATGGGAAGGCCATCTGGATTACTTTAGACCAGAAGATACAACTAATCCATTAGGTCCAAATATGGATGCCTATTTTCCAAAGCCATACTTAAATGGTGGGGGTAGAACCAATAAAAACTATAGTTACCATACCGATAGATTATTGCAAAACGCTGCATATACCCGATTAAAAAGTTTGCAAGTGGGTTACACCCTTCCTAGGAGTATAGTAAACAGAATTAAATTAGATAATGTAAGAGTTTATGTTACTGGAGAAAATTTATTCACCATTACAGATTTAATGTTCTTCGATCCTGAAACAAATACATCAGGCTTAACGGGAAGTGCACAGTCGTACCCATTATCAAGAATAATTTCTACAGGGATAAATGTTTCATTCTAACTAAAAAATTAAATAATGATGAAAAATATATTTAAATTATTTATTCTAGGTGCTTTTTTATCTTTAACATCATGCGAAGATTTTTTAG
>JBFHKL010000260.1:0-5834 GCA_041595375.1 Saccharicrinis sp. | reverse complement strand
ACATAATGTAATATTTTAATTATTTAAACGCTATATTTTGTTTGTTATTGAAAACAATAACTTTCGATTGACTATCTGTAGAGCTACCAATATCTCCGGAGAAAGATGATTTATTTTCTTCGTTGATTATTTGAAGATTAGTTAGTTGGGGGTGCAGTAATTTGCCTTTTGTAATTTCACCATTGATAGTATACGAAGACTGAGGGTTCAATCGTACATTAGTTTTCGTATTATCGTTATTAATGGTTAGCTGAGAAAAATTGGGTGATGAACCTCCTATATTTAGTGAGCCTCTCTTACATTCGAATAAAGCAGTTTGATTAAAGTTATTTACGATCACCGTACTGTTTATAGCTTTTAATGTTATTCTGTTAGTGCTTTCTACATTAATACGATCTATATTTGATTGCCCCTGATAGTTTTTTACTTCTTGAAAGGTAAGGATACTATAGGAAGAGTTCATATTTAAATGTTTAGCATCAATACAGGTTAACTGGCTTTGACTAATATTGGCTTGAGCATTTCCCATATGGTTAATTTTTCCCTTACAATGCGTAATATTTAGGTGGTTAACGGTAGTATCGTTGCTTGCAGATAGGTTTTTAATATTTAGCTGACAATAGCTAATATCTACACGTATACCTCCCTCTACGTCAGCTAGATTAACTTCGCCATGTGCATTCTCTATCGATAACGATAGTTTTTTTGGGAAAAAAATATTGTAATTTATTTTATAGGGAATAGTACTACGAAAATCACTGGAAAGAGAAGTTTTTACCTGCAACGTGTTACCATAGGTATGTATATAAACCTGCACCTTATGGAGCATTTCTTTTGCCAGGTTTGGTTTATCCGATAATATTTCAAGACTGGTTTCAATACTGATTGAGTCCTTATCCCAGTTCAATAAATTTATCCGGGCGTGCTGTGATTTCACATCCAGATGATTAATGTTATTGAGTTTAACAACTTCAAGCTTGTAATCCTTAAAGTCAGTAGATATCCGTGTTTGAGAAAATACTGTTAGTGTAAAAAAAAATAAAAATAAAAGTACAATTGTTGTTTTAGTCATCTTTTAGCAATTAATTGAACGCATAAAAATAGATAAAAAGAAGGGTTTCGGAAATAAAAAATACTTATTCCCCTATTGAACATCCTCATTACTTTCTTCTATTGTTTCTGTTTCATTCTCGTTGGGATTATCTTCTGCTTTAATAATTTCTTGACCAGCAGGAGCGGTACTTAGTTTGATAGGAGACAAACCAAATCGCTTAATAAATCTATTTAGTTTGCTGGATTGTGACAGGATAAAACTAAAAGGTTTATCTCCAATGCCTGTTTTTAGTTTACGTTTGTCCTGATCAAGGGTTTGTATCATATCATTATAGCTTTGATCTGAAGATAGGGTATACATTATATTTCTTCCGTAGGAGAAATAAAACCATGTTCCCTTATCAAAACTCATAAACAGTTCAATGGTATTTCCACTGCGCTGTTTTGTTATTTCAGCTTTCAGATCTACTTTTTTATTAATCACATAGTTTTTAATAAATGTTAGGTCAGCCATGCCATCAGCTATATATTTATGCTCTTTACCATCAAAAATGAAATCTATATTTCCAAAGGTAAACATTTGGTCCACCAAAGGGTTTAAATCTTCTATCAGTTTAGTTGTATTCTTTCTCTCTACTATGTGTTTGGCTTCCTGAATGCCTACCCATTCCGATAGTCTTTTTTGAAGGGTTGGATTGCTTAGCTTGCTTTCGTTGGCAGAAGAGGCTTGTATAGTACTGACCATTATATTGGTTGCATTGATGTCAAAAAAGAAATCAATACCCATTAAAGTGGTTAGGGTAATTTTTTCTTTGCTTGGGTTATCAATTATTGTACCAGAAGTTTTGTATTTAAACTGGTCGAGATCTACACCCAAGTCGAGGTTTCCTTCGGCAAGTACTTCGCAACTGGAATTGGAATAACGGAATAAAACACCTGTTGTATCCGGGTTATTAATCTTTGCCATTGAAGCAATTTCAAAGGCATTTTGCGTATCGTTAAAATATAAATAGTCGTTGGCAGAGATAATAGGTAGATCACTGTAATCTTCCCTATTCTGTAAAAAAGAAGAATATACGTGAGCTGAATCCTTAGAGATAAAGAAGTCACGGTAAATTTTATCCCTTTCGTAATTGACAGGTTCATCCCCGATTGGAATGATCACATTCGATGGGTCAATCTCTGAATTAAAATAGGTGAAAGTTTGTGGTCCTCCGCTGCACTCATGAAGCATTTGTACCCCACCATCAAAATTTAAATAGGGTTTAGATGCTGTTAAAGTAGATTTACCTTTAAAGGTGAAATGTTTATTAAAGGTAAATAAATCAGTTTCTACAATGGTACCTTTTGCTATAGTACGTAAATCATCAGTAAGTCCTATGTCGTTCAATTGGAGGGTAAATGTTTTTCCATCTCCATTGGTATAGTCATATTCACCATATCCTGAGTATACATTTTTTCCTTCTATTTTCAGGTGTGAGTTATAAATAGTGTGCGTTACAGCAGAGTCTGGTAGTGTAATTATTGCACTATCAAGAGCTTCCATATCGGCATCTTCATGTATGGTTAATATTCCATCGCTCAATTGTATATTTGCATCTGCAACCAAAATGTTTTTAACTTCTTCGGCATATATAACTTTATTTTCCACATCGTACCTGGCTAAAGGGGCTTTAAACTCGAGAGAGTCCTGTTTTCTGTGCGTAGAGACAAAACGGTTTCCTTCTGAACCACTTGCTCCCATATAGATATCGTTATTATCCATATGCCACGAGAATTCACTGATATAAGAAATATATCGGTTATCGGTAAAGTTAACCAAGCTACCTCCTGATTTGGATACAAATTTGCCCTGACGGGTTTTAAAGTCAATGTTAGAAATCAGATTGGTAGTGTTAAATGATACATCACCCATGTCACCGCTGATAAGATTAAAATCAGATGAGTCGGCTAATACAGTATGGCCTCCAAAGGTCATTATAGGCGAGGTAAGGTTGGCTTTATCCATATAAAAAGTTCCTTTTCCTGTCGCCCCATTATCGGCTATTGTAATTTTCCCTTCCAGTTGTGCTTCGCTGTTAAACATGGTAAAGGCCTGTTCCTGACTGGTGGCTTCTAAATTATCCTGATAGGGGTGATAAGCAATAGCATTAAATTTACCAATTACATCGGGATACTGAATACCATCTTCTCTTTTTTCTACGCTAAATTCGTATGCTTGACCTTTTGTTTCTTCAGGTAAAAATAAGAAATTCTCGGATTTACTTGTGGAGGTTAAGAAGCTCAGTGTTCCGTCACCTTTAAGTCCTTTGTTGCTTAGCTCAATTTTGTTGGTATATGTTGCTCGGTGATCGTAAATATCATATCCTTCATCAGGTGTTGATTTGTTGAAACCTAAAGAAAAATCATTTTGAATAGTTAAGTTCTCAGTAAATGTTGGAAATATATTAGAGACAAAAGTTCCCGAAAAATCGAAGTTTTTATTAGATAACATACTGATACTATCCATAGAAAAGGTATCCAGTTTAAAATAAAATTTTTCGCGGTCGTACATCCCGTTTTGTATCTCCGTCTTATCGTAATATACATAGGATTCAGTTGTACTATGTAAGATAGGGTATTGACTGTAATAGTCTTTACCTGATTTATTATCTGGTCGGTCAATTTCTAATTGTCCGGAAAGTTTCTCAATGGCATTTTTCACATAAGTAAGTTCTGGATGGCCAAAATAGTCTAATTCCCCAGTTTGAACCTGCATTCTGAGTGAATCGATATTACGCATATCGATAAGAAACTTATCGTAATTAAATTTAAAGCCTTCGCCATATAGGTTGAGCATACCTGCATTAATGGTTCCGTCAAAAACAAAGTTACGGTTTCGTTTTAGGAGTATTTTTTCATTTTTAGGATAAAAGACGACATTCTGGTTGTCGGAGATGGAGATTGATTTTACTCCAAAAATATTAAGGTCGTAGTTTTTTAGGTCAATCTGACCGTTAGCCACTCTTCCCGGAGTGTCTGAGTTAAATCGTATTACATCGTAATCTTTTTTTCCCAATCTAAACAGCAGATAATCGTTGAGACGCTGTTGTATTTCAACTTCGTCGGTGTTTACATTGTAAGCTATAAAACCATAAAAAGACAGATTGATTAACTGTTGTCGAACCTGAGATTCTGGCAGACCTAACATTTGTGCATATTGATAGGCGGTAAAGGGTTTTCCCTTAAATTGTCGTGAGCAGTTTTTGAGTCCTTGAAGAGGGTGTATGGCATCCATTCCCTGGAGCTGATTATAAAAGTTTTCTCTGAAATAGCTGAGCGATTCAAAGGAGCCATGGTTTTCCACGGCACCGGATACCATTTTAAGCGTCATTATATCTTCGTTGAGTCGCCAGCTAAGAAGTTCAATATCCATACTCACATTATGGAATGTATCAAAATAGGGGCTAATAGCTAATCCTTCTCCATTGCGAATAAGATGAAGCTCATTTTTATCTACCATGAGTTTAAAAATTAATCCAGGATGATAGATATAACCAGTATCTAATTTTATCTTAATTTCAGTATCTGTGCTTAATATTTGGTCTTTACGTAGGGCAAAATACATTGATTTTGCAGAAATAAACAAGGTGTCATTTCTGAAAATATTAATGGTTGCGGGATTGTTATTGGTGCCTGCTCCCAGAAATTTAGCTCCGTTTTGTGCAAATCCTCCTTCATAATTGATGTTAGGGTGAATATTATCAAGGTTAAAACGTTGCTCATTAGATAAGAATTGGGGGTATGTTGTATTGTCCGGATTATTAATGTTCATTACCTTATGCTTCAGGCTACCGGTTAATGCTTTGTCGAAATAAATGGTATTGAAAAATTGTACAGTATCAATTTCGAAATAGGCATTTTTAAAAGGTATAGAATAAGCCTCAAATGTGGCATAAACGGTATCCGAGGAGAAACCTGATCGTTCCCAGGTTACTTTGCCTTTATCTCCTTTCCATATATTGCTAGTATAGTTAAATGTACCCTTGGTATCAAAAATATTGATGCTGTCGTTCTTTGAGAAACAGCTTAGATTAAGAGCTGGGAAAATGCCAATTAAATCTTTATCATAGCTAAATTCCCAATTCTTATTATCTGACACCCATTGGGTAGAAGGAGTTGCATAAATAATATTTTTCTTGAGTAATTGTTGTGTGGTTTCTAAAAGATCGTTGACTTTACGAAGGGGATAACGTTTCTTTTTGTATAAATCGGTGACTGCAGTATTCCATGCTTGAAAGGAGCTTTCTGATACTTCAGCTATTATAAAATCGCGTGCTGCGCTCAGGTAGCTTATGTAATCAGGAATAGGTCGACCTCTTTTGGAGGCAATCAGATTACAATTTGCAATTATCCTATTTTTATCTTCGTCACTTATATCCGGATTGCTCCAAAAAACCGAAAGTTCTTCGATATATTCTTTGGCATATTTTTTATCAGCAATTGATTTAAAGAGCTCTTCCAACGTGGGAATAAACTCGTTAGGCTGATCACTAAAAATTAATTGGTTGGTTTGGGCAATTCCGCTTATAGAAACACTCACAAAAAAAGTAAGGAGTACAATTAATCTCATAGGCATTATTTTGAGTGCATATACGCAATAGCCACCCAATGGTTATCATCTTTTACTGAAATTTTAGATAAATTATGCTTACTACACTCTTCGTCTATCACGTACATATCATGCTCATAAAAACCACTCAATAACAAAATGCCTTTATCTTTTAAAACAGCTACATATT
>JBFHKL010000259.1:0-5848 GCA_041595375.1 Saccharicrinis sp. | reverse complement strand
AATACAGTATGGATGGGAAGTGATTACCGAAGCCTTAAAAATTGGTGGTATCACCAATATGATGGATCGTCTGTCTAATCCTGCAAAAATTGAAGCTTTCAAAATTTCTGAGGATCTTAAAGAAATTATGCGTCCTTTATTTCAGAAACATATGGATGATATCATGAGTGGTGAATTCTCATCTACCATGATGAAAGACTGGGCCAATGATGATAAAAATTTATTAGGTTGGAGAGCAGAGACTGGAGAAACTGAATTTGAAAAAACACCTGCAAGTGATGTTGAAATAAGCGAACAGGAATATTTTGATAAGGGTACTTTATTGGTAGCTTTTGTGAAGGCTGGTGTTGAGTTAGCTTTTGAGACAATGACTGAGGCGGGAATTAAGGAAGAGAGTGCTTATTACGAGTCTCTGCACGAAACTCCTTTGATTGCTAATACTATTGCACGTAAAAAATTATTTGAGATGAATCGTGTTATCTCTGATACCGCTGAATACGGATGTTATTTGTTTGATCATGCTTGTAAGCCTTTGTTGGCCGACTTTATGACTAAGGTGGATACAAATATTATAGGTAAAAACTTTAATGAAGGTATGGGTGCTGGAGTGAGTAACAAGGAGCTAGTCGATGTAAATGAAGCTATTCGTTTCCATGATATAGAAATTGTTGGAGCTGAGTTGCGTGATGCAATGACGGCGATGAAAGCTATTATTTAATATTTTTTCCCAATATATTTTCATACCTATTAAACCTGCTTTGTAAAAGCAGGTTTTTTTTTGTCTTATTTGGTTTTAATATCGATTAATTCATGATGAGAGTGATAGATTAGATTCGTATTTACCATTGCTTTTAACCTTAGTCAAAGTGCAGACAGGTATCGGCATTATACCAATATTTAATAAGGCTTATTTTTTAAAATAGGATTACTTGTTTGCCGCATTGCAGAAATATTTGGTGCTTATTTAGTTACCAAAGAGCTACCGTTTAGTGTAGTTAGCTTGCTTGAAGTATAGTGATAGCTGATATGTTTGGGATAAAAAAAGGGTTGAAAGCATTTGCTTTCAACCCTTTTTTTATTTGTTTGATGGTGTAATTTTATTTTACCAAGGTCATTTCATCAATGAGATTAGTTGCTCCAGCATATTTATCAATGATAAATAATACATAACGAATATCCACATTAATACATTTCTGTAATTGTGTTTCAAAAGCAATATCTCCACTCATAGCTTCCCAGTTTCCGTCGAAAGCCAGTCCAAAAAGTTCACCATTGGCATTGATGACTGGGCTGCCTGAATTTCCTCCGGTAATATCATTATCCGTAGTGAAACATACATGTAAGGTGCCATCTTCATTGGCATATTGACCATAGTCTTTAGCTTCGTAAAGATCTTTTAATTTGGCAGGCACAGCAAATTCATAGTTGTCGGGCTGTTCTTTTTCCATCACACCGGCCAGTGTGGTGTACGACTTGTAAATAACAGCATCTTTAGGTTCATAATTGCCCACTTTACCATAGCTCAAACGCATGGTGAAATTCGCATCCGGATAAAATACTTTGTCAGGATTCATTTTCATTAAACCTTTTAAAAATAAACGGTTGTTTTCTTGCTCATCATCTTTGAACTTGCTTAGAGAACTATATAATGAACGATATGTGTCGATGGTCGATTGAGCTGCCATATAAACAGGATCCTTTTCAAGTACTTTTAACTTAGGAGCGGCTAAAAAAGCTTCAAGCTTGTCCTTGTCTACAAAGATCGATTTATTAAATACAAAGTCGGCATACTTAGAAAAATCGCCTTTAAATTTCTTCACTACTACATCGTTAAAAAAGGAAGGATGAAATTCTTTGGCTATCTGATCATAATACAGTTTAAGCATAGCGGCATAAACTTTATGATCTGTGCTGGCGCTGTAATCTTTATAAAAACTTTCCAGAGAAGTAGATAAGCTTTTTACTGCAAGATCTATTTTGTCCTGATCACCATCATTAAGTGCATCACCTAATTGAAAAGCGTTGGTTCCAAAACTAATAATTTCTGTTCCTCTCAGCATGCATTCAATCAGGTAGCTTTGTGCTTTTAAGTCACTTTCTCTTTCGGTATAAACTTCTTCGAGTTTTGTAAGTACCTTGTCGTATTCCTTTTGACGATCGGGGGAGGCAGCAACCCAAGAGGCAAAGTTTTTTTCTATTTCTTGCTTGCTGTCAATTACGTTTAGTGCTTTAAGCCCTCGGTTCATTCCAATACTATTTTTCCAGTAGTTTGAGCTATGACTGAATTTTGTAGCGTATTGAATATTAATCTTTTCACTGGCCATCATATCTTCGTGCCAGATATCTTGTTTTAAACCACGTGGGATAATGCGGGCATCGTTAACAACATCCATTCTTTCCTTAATGCCCCATGATGTTAAATAGCGGCTGGTACTACCCGGATATCCTATTGTCATAGCAAAATCCTGATTGTTAGCTCCTTTTAATGATATAGGAAGGTGGTGTTTAGGTTTTAATGGTACGTTATCTTCTGAATATGCAGCCGGTTTGCCATCTTTATCGGCGTAAACTCTAAACATACTAAAATCACCAGTGTGTCGTGGCCACATCCAGTTATCGGTGTCAAAACCAAATTTACCTATTGATGATGGTGGTGCTCCAACAAAACGAATGTCGGTAAAGACTTCGTAAGCTACTAAAAAGTACTGATTTCCTTCAAAATAGTCTCTTACGCTAATAGAGTAGTCGTTGTCCTTTGAGGCTTCCTCTTTAATTGCACTAATGTTTTTAGCGATTATTTCATCTCTTTCTGCAGGAGTTGATTCCTCTGTTATACCTTCAAGTACTTTGTCAGTAACATCATCCATTCTCTTTAAAAAAGTAATCGATAAACCTTCTGCGGGTAATTCTTCCTCCAGTGATTTAGCCCAGAAACCATCTTTCAAATAATTGTGGTCAAGCGAGCTTAGTGCCTGTATGTTTCCATATCCACAATGGTGGTTGGTTAAGATTAATCCTTGATCTGAAATCAGTTCACCTGTACATCCTCTTCCAAAAATGACTACAGCATCTTTTAGGCTGGATTTGTTAATGCTATAGATGTCTTCCGCGCTAAGCTTCAATCCCATCTCCTGCATTTTGTTCATGTTCAGCTTTGAAATTAAAGGGAGAAGCCACATCCCCTCATCTGCTTTTACCTTGATGGCAGCACTAAAACTAAAAAGCAGTGCAAAAAAAAGTACTCCTAATTTTTTCATGTATAAAATTTTAATGAATTTTTTGACAAGACAATATTGACCCATGTTAACCAGAGTCAGGTGACTAAATAAATGAATATAAAGTTTAAAAACAATGATAAATATAATAACAACGAATTCTGTTAAATTGTTGTGTGCTTATCTTAGTAATTTACAGTGTTTAAGTAAATAATGAGTAGCAAACAGTACCAATAGACAGATAAATGAACATGCCAATAATGTCATTCAAAGTTGTTACGAAGGGACCTGTTGCTACGGCGGGATCAATCTTCATTTTTTTCAATAAGAGCGGTATAAACGTGCCGAATAATGAAGCGAAAATGACCACTGAGAACATTGCTATAGCAACGGTATAGGTTAATGATATGCTGGCACCTACTAATAAATTATAAGCCAATACTAAGGATGAAAGAATAATGGCATTGACCAAAGCAATGGTAATTTCTTTCATTAATTTACCCCAAGAAGTATCGAGCCCCATGCTGCCGGAAGCCAGTGATTGTACAATGATAGCCGATGATTGCATACCGATGTTTCCTCCCATGGCCGCTATCAGTGTCATAAAAAAAGCGAGTTCCTTATGTTGAGAGATTAACAAACCAAAACTACCGATTACTCTTGATGAGAAGATACCGCCCATCAGGCCAATTAATAGCCAGGGCATACGGGCGCGGGTGTGCATCCATATTTTGTCTGATGTTTCTACGTCGTCGGTAATACCCGAAGCTAACTGGTAATCTTTTTCAGCTTCTTCGCGGATAACGTCTACCACGTCGTCAATGGTAATGCGACCTACCAATCGTCCTATGCTGTCAACTACCGGCAGAGCTACCAGACCATATTTATCCATGATGGTACTAACCTCCTCGGCAGGAGCGTTGGCATTTACAGAGATGAGTGTGTCGTTATAAATATCTTTTACCGTTTGTTTTTCGTTACTTAACAGCAGACGTTTTAGCGACAATGTTCCTTTTAAGACCTCATCGTTATCAACAACATAAACATAATAAATTTCATCTACTTCTTCTCCTTGCCGGCGTAGGCTACGCAAACAGGTTGGCAGGGTCCAGTTTTCTTTTACCTTGATGAATTCCTTGCCCATTAATCCCCCTGCGGTGTCTTCATCGTAATTTAACAGATCCGCAATGTCACCTGCCGATTTAAGGTCGTCCATGTGGGAGAGTACTTCCTGCTGGCGCTCTGTTTCCATTTCACCCAGTACGTCGGCCGCATCATCCGAATCCATTTTGTCGATATAGCGCTTTGCAATAACTTCACTAGGTAAAGCATTCAGGAAGCGTTTCCTTTCATCTTCTTCGAGTTCGGTCAGAACATCGGCAGCAGTTTCATCATCGGCCAGGAGGTACAATAATTTAGCTTCTTCCAGCTCCAGTTCTCGGTATAGTTCAGCTATATCTGCAGGGTGAAGCTCCTGAATAAGCTGAATAATTCGAGCTTCATCTTTCAGCTCTATTTTTTCCTTTACGCTATCAACAAATTCGCGTGTTAATTTGAAATCTGCCATATTTCTTATCTTTTGCTGTTGCCTGTTTCTATTCCAATAAGTTGAGCTCTATAAAATTGGTTAACTCTACAAATTGAGCAACCGTAAGCTGTTCGGGACGTTTGGTAAATAATTCTAAATCACTAATTTTTTCCCTGTTAAAGGGAATGGCTTTAAGAGAATTACTTAATGTCTTACGTCGTTGGTTAAAGCCTGCTTTTACCACTCTGTAAAATAGTTTTTCATTGCAATTGAGCTTTTCAACATTGTTTCGTACAATACGGATAACACCGGATTGAACCTTCGGGGGTGGGTTGAATACGTGATTAGGAACCGTAAACAGATATTCTACATCGTAATAGGCTTGTAAAAAAACACTTAATATGCCATATTTTTTGCTTCCAGGAGGTGAGGTTAGTCTTTCGGCTACTTCTTTTTGTAACATGCCTACCACCTGTGGAATTTTATGCTTGTATTCCAATACTTTAAAATATATTTGACTGGAAATATTGTAAGGAAAGTTGCCAATGATGTTAATGTCGCCTTGGCTTATTTCATCTAAATCCATTTTTAAAAAGTCGCCAGAAATAATTTTGCCCTGGAGAGAAGGAAAGTTAGCCTCAAGATAA
This sequence comes from Saccharicrinis sp., assembly GCA_041595375.1. Lineage (GTDB taxonomy): Bacteria > Bacteroidota > Bacteroidia > Bacteroidales > Marinilabiliaceae > Saccharicrinis. The sequence goes on along the minus strand of JBFHKL010000259.1, from coordinate 458 downwards.
GCTACAGATTCGGTATCTAACTCAATGACTTGCAGGTTCACTTTATTATTCTGAACGAGGTATTTGGTTAAAACCCCCATTCCCGGGCCAATCTCTAATATTTCGGGTTCCAGATCGGTAAGGCTATCAACTATTCGTTGGGCAATACCTTCATCTGTCAAAAAATGTTGTCCCAGATGTTTTTTGGCTTTAACGTTTTTCATTGTATTTGAATGTTTTTTGTAATGAATTAAGTTTTAATTCGCAAGTCAAACACTATGTAAGTAGAAACTTATCTATGTTAACCATTGGGTTTGTACGAAACAAAGAATGTTTTAGTTGATATTTTTATATGATGAATTCTGGTTTTTTTTACGTTAAACCTTATATATTTTCAACTAATGTTGCTGTGATTTTGGACAAACAAATAATCTTTTATAAAATTGCACTCGCTTAAATCTGCCGCAAAGGTAAAATTT
>JBFHKL010000258.1:0-5861 GCA_041595375.1 Saccharicrinis sp. | reverse complement strand
CAGCGCCTCGGGCCGGAATAATCCGTTTCACTTATCCTCAAAGTGACAGCTCACGTATCCAGATTGATTTATCGCGACGCGTAGGTGGTACTTCTACCGAGCAATATATTAAAGTAGAAAATGAAAATACCATCTCGGGATGGATGAAATGTCCTCCGGAAGGTGGCGGTTGGGGTGCTGGTGCTGGTAATGCTGACTATACAGTGTATTTTTGGTGTCAGTTTAGCAAGCCCTTAAAAGATTATGGCGTATGGAGTGCCGATATTCCTGATGAGGGACGAAAAATGCGTCATATACGTAAAGAAGCCTATCAGGATTCTGTTAAAAATGCACCTCGTTTTAAAAATATACAAGAAAAACAGGGTAAACACCTTGGCTTTTATACCAACTTTAAAACCACGGAAGGAGAGCAAGTATTAGTGAAGAGTGGTATTTCCTTTGTGAGTGTAGAAGGTGCTAAAGAGAACTTGGAACATGACATCAATCACTGGGACTTTGATAAGGTATACACTCAAAGTCGTGAATTATGGAGTAAGGCTCTGAAGAATGTTAGTGTACAGGGTGGAACTGAAGATGAGAAAACCATCTTCTACACAGCTCTTTATCATACCATGATAGACCCACGTACTTTTTCAGATGTGAATGGTAACTATATCGGTGCCGATAAACAAGTTCATCAGGCCGATGATTTCACTTACCGTACTATTTTTAGTGGATGGGATGTGTTTCGTTCTCAATTTCCTTTGCAAACCATTATTAATCCATCGCTGGTTAATGATGAAATTAACTCATTACTGCAAATGGCTGAGTTAAGTGGAAGAGGCTACCTTCCCCGCTGGGAAATGTTAAACTCCTATTCTGGTTGTATGCTTGGTAATCCTGCTGTATCTGTTATTGTTGATGCTTACGAAAAAGGCATAAGAAATTACAATGTTGATAAAGCTTTTGAATATTGTAAAAACACGGTAGATACTTTTACAAATGAACCACTGGGTTTTATTCCTAAAAAAGTGTCTATGACGATGGAATATGCTTATTCAGACTGGTGTATGGGTAAGTTTGCAGAATCTATGAATCAAAAAGATATTGCCGAAGAGTATTATAAAAGAAGTAAATACTATAAAAATATCTGGAATGAGGATGTAGAGTGGTTTCGCGCTCGAACAGCCGATGGAGAGTGGACTGATTGGCTCGGGAAAACCACTCATGGACAAGGATGTATCGAAAGTAATCCTTATCAGCAGGGATGGTTTGTTCCTCATGATATAGAAGGCTTAAAAGCGCTAATGGGTGGAGAAGAAGCGTATAGGGATTCTTTGATTTCTTTCTTTGAAAAAACACCAGGTGATTTTCTTTGGAACAATTACTATAATCATCCCAATGAACCGGTACATCATGTCCCTTTTATGCTCAATACCGCAGGAGTACCACATTTAACCCAAAAATGGACACGGAGAATATGTAGTGCTGCCTATGGAACAGGTGCGTATGGACTGTGCGGAAATGAGGATGTGGGACAAATGTCTGCCTGGTATGTGTTAACAGCCATGGGTATCCACCCTATCTGTCCGGGCGATAATAAATACCAGATTACAAGTCCGGTATTCAATAAAATAGAATTAATGCTTGATTCAGAGTATTATTTGGGTAAGAAATTTACGATTGAAGCAAAAAATAATTCACCTGAAAATGTTTATATCCAATCAATGAAATTAAATGGTAAACCATTAAATCGTTTTTGGATTACACATGATGAAATTATTTCGGGAGGTGTATTAGAAATGGAAATGGGTCCTGAACCTAAAATTTAAGAAAGAGTAATATTATTGCTCTTGGGCAAATATAGAAAGAAGAAGCCCGGCAGTGCAATGGCCTGTGAAGTAGAGAAAGGACAAAAGCGCTATGTGAGCGCACTCTATAAGCAGGTCAGAAAAAGACCAGGTATATGCGTATTATAAATAGAGTACCATTAGGTGCATTATTAAAATAAATAGTAAAATGACCATGAAAAATCGCCATCAGGTTTCCACACATCCTTTCCTGTTTATTCAGGATTTAGATGGAATGATTTTTCATGGGATTTTAGCTTAAATTATCAAATAACTATAACATTATAAAATCATGAAGAATTTAATTTTAATTGCCGTATTCTTGTTGTTGGGTCTTTCGGGACAAGCGCAGCAGTATTCGTTTCCAATGGATCCGTATACGCCAACAGAGGGGAATTTGGAAGCCCGTAAAGAGTTTCAGGATATGAAATTTGGAATGTTTATCCACTGGGGTATTTACAGCATCCTTGGTGATGGAGAGTGGGTAATGCTGAACCAAAAAATATCGTATGAGAAATACAGCCGTTTAGCTAAGTTTTTTAATCCACAGGATTTTGATGCCAAAGAATGGGTGCGTATTGCCAAAGAGGCAGGGATGAAATATATTACCATTACATCGCGTCACCACGATAGCTTTAGCATGTTCGATACAGAGGCTTCTGATTACAATATTGTAGATGCTACGCGTTATGGTAAAGACCCACTAAAGGAACTGGCCGAAGAGTGTAAGAAAGAGGGTATTAAATTGAATTTTTACTATTCTTTGCTTGATTGGGCTAGAGATGATTATGGTTTTGGAAAAAAAATAGAGGATGGCTTACCTGTCGATACGGATTGGGATAGCTATATCGATTTTATGAAAAAGCAGTTGACAGAATTATTGACCAATTATGGAGAAATTGGTTGTATATGGTTCGATGGTCACTGGGATCGTAAAACTGTAGATTGGCGTTACAACGAGATCTATCAATTAATTCATAAGTTGAGTCCGAATACTTTAATTGCCAACAATCACCATTTAACTCCTATTCCAGGAGAAGATATTCAAACCTTTGAGCGTGATCTTCCAGGAGAAAATAAAGGAGGTTATAGCCATGGTGTTCAAGTAAGCGAATTGCCTCTGGAGTCTTGTGCTACTATGGCTAAGTTTTGGGGTTTCGGATTAAATGATAAAAACTTTAAATCTACTAAGCAGATTATCCATTTCTTAGTAAAAGCTGCTGGTAAAAATGGAAACTTGTTATTAAATGTGGGTCCTATGCCTAATGGCGAAATACAACCTGAATTTGTTAGTACTTTGGCTGAAGTAGGAGAGTGGACGAGTAAATATGGTGAAACAATTTACGGAACACGTGGAAAAGTAACAGGAGACCAGGAGTGGGGAACCATTACTGCAAAAGATAAGGACTTGTATGTTCATATTTTAAATCCTCAAAATGATGATTATATTTTCATCAAAAACCTTGATCAAAAAGTGCTTTCGGCTCAAACCTTTGAAGGTAAGAAGTTGAAATTTAAGCAGGTGAAAGAAGGGGTGTTTGTTTATCCAGGAGAGATTGACCAAGACGCTTTTGATACCGTCATTAAACTTAAAGTTAAATAAGTGTTAGATAAGAAGTGCAGAGAATGTAGAGTGTAAATTTCACTCTCTCCTCTGCACTTTGTTTTTTTCCTCTATTAAAAAAACTTAGAATTGATAGATATGTTAAAGCCAAAATTATTACTGAGTCTGCTTGCCTTATTGCTTATGAATACAGCATTTGCTCAGGATACGATAGTGTTTAAGCAAGCTCTGATGGTGGGTGCTGTGGGTGAAAGTTCTCGTTCAGTAATAAATACCGATCCGGTTTTCTATCAGTTGATCACAAATAAGGAATTCCGCCCACAAATAAAAGATTCTGTTGGAATAGGACGTCATGGTACTACTCAACGATGGGATAGCATATCGGCTAACGATAAGGGCGTTTTTAACTCTCCTAAACTCAATGGAGGATATCTGTATCTTACCTATAATTCTCCGGTAGATGAAATCCGTATTCTTGAAATATCAGGTCATAGAGAGGCCTATGTGAATGGAAATCCACGCGGAGGAGATGTGTATAATAAGCACCTAACCTTTTTTCCTGTAAAAATAAGTAAAGGGGAGAACACCTTTTTAGTGAAAGGCTCCCGTGGCAAGGTAAATATGCAATTATTACCCGTGCAAAAAAGTATCTCTTTTATGGAAAGAGATTTAACCACTCCTGATTTTATTAGCACTGAGAATGATATTAAAATTGGGGCAATAAGAATCCTGAATGCCTCTAGCCTAACTCAAAAAAAATTAAGAATAGTTGCAGAAACAGGAGGAATAACAACAGAAACCAAACTGGATACCATTATCCCTCTTACTCTGCGTAAACTACCTTATAAAGTAAAAGATGTCTATACTCAAATAGATACTGTAGATGTTTACTTAAAACTCTATAATGGCAATCAATTGCTCGATGAAACGACTGTTCGTTATAAGGTAAGAACCCCTGATCAGTTTTATGTACGTACTTTCATCTCCGATATGGATGGAAGTCTTCAGTATTTTGCTGTTCGTGAGGGTAATATTGAATCGGATGAAAAACCGGCCATGTTCTTATCCTTACATGGTGCCGCTGTAGAAGCGCGTGGACAAGCCGCTTCTTATCAACAAAAAGACTGGGGGCATGTGATTTGTCCTACTAATAGAAGACCTTTTGGTTTTGATTGGGAAGATTGGGGACGTTGGGATGCCATGGAGGTTCAGAAAATAGCAGAGCAAATGTATGGTACTGATCCCAAACATACTTATCTCACCGGACATTCTATGGGAGGTCATGGTACCTGGCAGATAGGAGCCACCTTTCCCGGTAAATGGGCCGCTATTTCGCCTATAGCAGGTTGGTATTCTTTCTTTTCCTATTCAAATAAAAAAGAAAATGATAAGCCTTCGGCTTTGGAAAATGTATTTGTAAGGGCAAGTCACTCAAGCCATACGCTCGAGCTATCACGCAATTACCTACACCATGGTGTGTATATTCAGCATGGCGATTCAGACCAGGTAGTGCCGGTTGATCAGGCTCGTTTTATGCGTGAGCATTTGAGTACCTTTCATCCTGATTTTGCCTATTACGAACATCATGGTAAAAAGCATTGGTTTGGCGTTGATTTTGCCACTATATTCGATTATTTTAAATGGCATAATATTCCTGATAACGAGGATGTTCAAGCTTTTGAGTTTAGAACAGCTAGTCCCGGTGTCTCAGCTTCTACTCGTTTTATTACCCTGTATCAACAGGAAAAGGCCTTTGATTTCTGCGGAGTTAAGGTGACACAAAATGTTCCCTCAGAGTATCAACGAAAAAAAGATATCATACTAAAAAACAGAGAGATAGCTATTCAAACTGAAAATCTCTTAAAATTTAAGCTGGATATCAGTCATTGTTCATCCTCTGATAGTTTACAGCTGAAAATTGATAAGACTACTTTAACATTTAATGTTGCAACGTTAGGTGAGGAAGTCTGGTTTTGTAAATCAGGTGATAGCTGGGAATTATGTCAGGCTCCAGTCAATAGCTTTGAAAAGAACCCTATTCGATATGGAAATTTTAAAGATGCTTTTCGTCATAATATGCTTTTTGTGTATGCTACCAAAGGAACAGAAGAAGAAAATACATGGTCGTTCAATAAGGCTCGTTTCGATGCCGAAACATTTTACTATCGCGGAAATGGCTCTATTGATATTATTTCAGACAAGGAGTTTAATGCAAATAAATACAAGGATCGTTCTGTGATTCTTTATGGCAATGCTACCACTAATGCAGCATGGAAAAAACTATTGTTGGATTGTCCGGTGCAAGTAAAACGAGGAGAGATAACAGTGGGTGATAAAAAAATTGAAGGCAGCGATTTGGGTGCTTATTTTATTTATCCACGAAAGGATAGTAAGATTGCTTCTGTAGCTGTGATTGGTGGCACAGGAATGGAAGGGTGTAATGCGCTTATACCCAATAGGTCTTTTGT
>JBFHKL010000257.1:0-5862 GCA_041595375.1 Saccharicrinis sp. | reverse complement strand
GTTAATAACCAGCAAAATATTACGCCATGACAACTATGCAATTCAATGACAAACTATTAAGCTTGCAGGATAAGCTTAAATATTTTGCGCTTAGTTTAACTGCTAACGAAGAAGATGCTAATGATTTGTTACAGGAAACTACTCTAAAAGCTTTAACATACCGTAAACAGTTTGTATCCAATACCAATTTTAAGGCATGGGTATTTACCATCATGAAAAATACATTTATTAATAATTACAGAAGGATACAAAAGACAAGAAGTACATTTGAGTCTGCTGAAGATGCTTATAGAGTTGCCTTTAAAGGTAATTATGCTTCAGAAACTCCGGAGATGGTACAAGCAGTCAATGAAATGAATCAAAGTATAGACAAGTTAGAGGATGAGTTTAAAATACCTTTTACTATGCATACTTCAGGGTACAAGTACAAAGAAATTGCAGAACAGCTTGATTTACCCATTGGTACAGTTAAAAGTAGAATATTTTTTACCCGTAAGAAATTGCAAAATATGCTCGAAGAATAATTGATATTACACTTCATTTTATTTATACTAATGCAAGATAAGCTAACATTACTTATCTTGCTTTTTTTTTGAGAATATATTTATTCATTTATATGTGTTAAAGTTATCGTTATGTCAGTGAAAATTGTAAAATATCAGCGTTTATATCATCAAATTCAAGAACTAACAAGTAAAGTCAATAGTCCCATCTCAAGGATGGCTACCATATCTGCAGTTCTTCATCATAAAATGAAAGGATATTTTTGGACAGGTTTTTATTTGTACCAAGAAGATGAGTTATTGGTCGGACCATATCAGGGACCATTGGCCTGTTTAAGATTAAAAAAGGATACGGGAGTATGTTGGGCAGGTGTTCAGCAAGAAAAAACCATTATTGTTGATGATGTAGAGGCATTTCCTGGTCATATTGCATGTAGTTCACTTACTAAATCAGAGATTGTTGTGCCTGTTTTTAATACGCATAAACAAATTGTAGGGGTATTGGATGTGGATAGTCGCGATTTATCAAATTTTAATGAGGAGGATAAGAAAGGGCTTGAGATGATTGTGAGTTTAGTTTATGCCACATAGCCTGGTCATGTAATAATTGGTGTATTTTTTAAGATTAGGACAGCGATCCTAGGATACTCCGAGAAAGGGTTTATTTCAGATAAGCTTAATTATTTCCTATTTTTTACTATTTTTAGTAATTAAAATAATCGCTATGGGAGTGCTTGCAATAAATAATATGCTGGTTAGAAGTCAGGTAGGTTTTGATCCTCAGGTTGAGGATCAATCTAAGGATTTATATGTGAGTATCCATATTCGGTATAATAGCTATCAGGAGGAAGAAAGCGACAATCCCAATGATGCCTTTGATATAAATAGCTTAAGCAGTGAAATAATTGGCAGAGCCGGAAATAGTCATTTTAATCTGATCGAAGCTTTTACCAGAATGGTGTTAAATACAGTGCTTGAATTTTCAAGAGTGGAAGAAGCGGAAGTGGAAGTTAAACAGATGCAAGATTTAAAGTTTACAGGAGAGCTTTCTTTTTCCATTTCAGGATCTAATCATTAATTTGTATAGCACACCAATATTTATGTTGAAAAAGTTTTTAATACTTGTTTCTTTCTTGTTATTAGGTATGTCTGCAGCCTTAAAAGCTGAAGAATCAGTATTGGATAACCTTCATCGAAAATTAAAAAATGCTGCCTATCACGAAAAAGTAGAGATCTTCAATCAACTTTCCAGATATTATCTTTCTTCAGACGCCGAAAAGGCGATTTATTATGCAAACCAGGCTTTGAAAGTAGCTCAATCGGTAGATGATAAAAAGGGAGAGGCAAAAGCTTATGGAAACTTGGGAATGGGTTATTATTTTTTAAGCGATTATGATGAGTTGCTTGAATATTATAAAAAATCACTGAGTACCTATAAATCTATTGGCGATCAGGAAGGGGTTCGTGTGTTGGCCACCACATTATATCGGCTGGATAATTTTCAGAAATCATTGGAGAAATTTAAGAGATCGCTCCTCCTTTATATCAGTGAGGATAATACTGAAATGATTGTGGCTACCTACGAGGATATTGGTAATGTTTATAAAAATCTTGGAGATTATGCTATAGCCCTTGAAAATTATCGTAAGGCACTGGATATAATTCATAGAGAAAAAGAGATTGAACAGAATATAGATCAATCATCGCTTTGGCAAAATATTGGTGACATATACTTTTATCAGGAAGAATATGATAAGGCTCTGGAGTATTTTCTTTTGTTATATGATGAGTTAGAGATACGTAAAGATAGTTTAGGTATTGCCGAAGTTCTTAACCGTATGGCCAGTACCTTTTATCTGAAAAATGATCTGGAAAGGGCAAAACAGTTATTTAATGAGGCTTTGGCTTTGCAAATTAAGTTGAACGATCATTATGGAGCATCTATTTCCTTTTTAAATCTGGCCAAAATATCCAACGACAATAAGAATTATCAGCAAGCCATAGCTCATTATAAGAAGAGTATAAAATTGGCCAAGGTTATTAGTAATAATGATGTATTAAGAACTAATTATCAGGAGCTTTCACTGCTGTATAAAAAGTTGAATAACTATCCCAGGGCCTACGAATACCATGTCCTGTATGCCGATATATCCGATTTTTTAACCCAGGAACAAAGTGCCGAGGAATTTAAAAACACATTGGTTTATCAGGATCTTGAACAGGAAAAACAGGAAAAAAATATTTTACAGGCCAAGAATGAAAATTATCGTCTGCGTTTAGAAAAAGAAAATCTCTCGAAATGGAGAATGTCCTTTGGCTTTACCATTCTTGTTGTGCTTATTCTGGTGTTTATTATTTATTACCGTTATTATCTTAAGCGAGAGGAAAACAGGAATCTTGAACTGAGGATTAAAGAGGCACTTCATAAACAAGAAGAGCAGCAACAAATTATTGTACACCAGGCCAGTTTATCATCCTTGGGTGAATTGGCAGCCGGTATTGCACATGAAATAAATCAGCCTATACAAAATATATCCCTCTCAGCCGAAGGAATAAAATTTGAGCTCAATGAGGAAAATCCAGATCAGCGTTTTCTGAGGCAGTCAGTGGGAGAGATTTTTGAAGATATTGTTCGTGTACGCGAGATAGTGGATCATATTCGGGTGTTTTCAAGTGGACAAAAGGAAAGCGTGTATGAGCGTTTCTCGGTGTCAGATTGTGTTTCTTCTGCTGTTTCAATGATAAGTAGACAATATCAAAATCATAATATCCATCTCAATCTTTTATTAAATCAACAAGTGCCTGATGTAATCGGCAACCCGCATAAAGTGGAACAGGTTATTTATAATTTATTATCTAATGCCAGAGATGCTGTAGAGGATCGATTTTTTAAAGATGATAAACATCATAAGGAAATCACGTTAAAAACAGGGGTTGATAAGAATGAGGTGTTTATTGAGGTGCGCGACAATGGAATTGGAATACCCAGAGAAAAGAAAACAGATATATTTCTGCCTTTTGTAACCAGCAAACAGTTAGGGAAAGGTACCGGTCTTGGTTTATCCATATCCTATAGTTTAGTCAATGAAATGAATGGACGTATTGAAATAAAAAGCAGGGTAATGGAAGGAACTGTGATGAAGGTTATATTTCCTATGGCACAATAAAGTAATAATATATTGGAATGATGAGTGTTTTATGGCCTTCTTCTGATTTAGTAGTGAAATAATTGAATAGCATGAGCAACCTGAAAATATTAATATTAGATGACGAGGTTCGGATTACCGAAAAACTAAAATATCATCTCGATAAAAGGAATTTTGAAGTCTATACCGCCAATACACCTAATGAAGGCTTTAGTGTGTTGGAAAAGGAGAATCCTGGTATTTTGATCTTGGATATTATGTTGCCGGGAATGAATGGTCTGGATGTACTTCAGAAAGTTAAGGCCGAGTATCCATCCACCGAGGTAATTATGATTAGTGGGTATGGAGATATGAATATGGTTATAGAGGCTATGCGCAAAGGAGCTTCTGATTTTATTCGTAAACCTTTTCAGGTAATGGATATTCAGGTGGCGGTAGAGCGTACCGGCAAATTCGTAGAATTACAGCACAAACTGGAGAAAGCAGAAAATAGAGGTTCCTTGGTTTCCAGGGAGCTGGAGGGGATGATTGAAAAAGACTTTATTGGCGAAAGTGAAGCGATAAAAAGGGTATTGACAATTGCTCTGAAAGCTGCCAGAGATAAGGATGTGAATGTGTTGGTAACCGGGGAGAATGGAACAGGGAAGGAGATTATTTCCAGGATTATTCATTATGGAAGTCCAAGATGCCAACAGGTTTTTGCTCCCGTAAATAGCTCTGCCATACCAGATACCTTGCTCGAGAGTGAGTTTTTTGGTCATGTGAAGGGTGCATTTACCGATGCCCGTGATGAGAAAAAAGGATATTTTGAACTGGCCAATAATGGAACCTTATTTTTAGATGAGATAGCCGATATGCCCTTTTCATTGCAGGCCAAACTGCTCAGAGCCATAGAAGAAAATAGGATAAAAAAAGTAGGAAGTAATAAAGAGATTCCTGTAGATGTGCGAATTATATCTGCTACCAATAAAAATATAGAACAACTCATTGACGAGGGTAAATTCAGAATCGATCTTTATCATCGTATCAATACCATAGAAATTAATATTCCGCCTTTGCGTGAACGACCAGAAGATATAAAGCCCTTGCTCCATCATTTTGTGGAGTCGGTTGCCTGTAAGAAGAGTATAGCCGTTCCAGATATCAGTCCAGAGCTGATTAATAAATTGCATGCTTATCATTTTCCGGGTAATGTACGCGAACTGCGTAATATGGTGGAGCGTGCTTTAATATTACAAGAGGGAGAGGTGTTACAGCCAGATGATTTTCCACTGAAAGGCGAAAATAAACGTGCTGCTATTTCATTTGATTCCTTATGCCTGGAGAAGAATGAACAAAACCTGATTATAGAAGCGCTAAAACGTTGTGATTTTAATCAAACGCAAGCTGCTGAACTACTTTGTATTTCAAGAGATGCCATTAAAAGGAAAATTAAAAAGTTTGGCATTGAAATAGATAAAACCATTATTGGATAGAAGGCTTATATTTTTGTTATAAAAATCATTACAATACCATTGTTGTTCATTGGTATTACTAATATGTGTTTTGCCGGTTTGTAGAGAAAAACTCTTCATTTGTTGATTGGTTTTTTCCATCTTATCTATTCATCTTTCATTTGTACTCACACAAATATTTGAATACTCACACAATATTTTTTTATGAAAATTTTTAATAGAATCAAGCTATTTAATCTAATTCTAATTTCGTATTTAATAGTCTTATCTCCTATGTTTACTAGTTGTGAGGACGATACAGAAGAAACTGTTGATACTGATGACGAAGATGATACAGGTATTGTAGATAATTCAGACTATACCGTTGGGGTGATATATAAAACTGATGATTGCTACGATGGTTATACTCTACTTTATCCATTGAGAAGTACAACGACTTATCTGATTGATAATGATGGTGAATTGGTACAGAGCTGGTCTTCTGATTATACGCCCCAAGCGGCATATTTGTTAGAAAATGGTAACTTGTTACATACAGGATCATTAACGGCTGAGAATAGTGAATTTGACGAGGGTGGAGGAGAGACAGGTCGTGTAGAAATGATTGATTCGGATGATGAAGTGGTATGGTATTATGAGGTAAACACCGATACCACATTTATGCATCATGATGTTGAATATATCGATACTCCACGCAAATGTTTTGCTTTCCGTTGTAACCGTTATGGTACGGATTATGCCGGACTTGACTATTACGAT
>JBFHKL010000256.1:0-5881 GCA_041595375.1 Saccharicrinis sp. | reverse complement strand
TCAATTGAAAAAATTAGGTGGCGATTTATTTCATACCCTCCAAGTCATTAAGCATAAGGAACAAAAAATTATACAGATACCTGTTGCTGACCAGAAGAACAGAGTAAAGGTGTTGATGAAAGCCATTGTATTTCATAACGGAAATGAAAAACTCAGGTTATTGGCTGTACAGGATATTGAAAAGGAACTTAATGATAATGAGGTTGATTCGTGGATGAAACTAATTAGGGTGTTGACCCATGAGATCATGAATGCTATTGCTCCTATTACTTCCTTATCTGAAACGTTGAGTTCGTTGTATAGTGTTAATGGCGTACCTATATCTCAATCAGAGGTGAATGAAAAAATGATTTCAACAACAATCCGTGGTTTAGATGTGATAAAAGAACAAGGTACAGGATTAATACATTTTGTGGAATCCTATAGGAGTTTGATGAAACTACCAAAACCTAAAAAGGAAGCATTCGCCTTAATTTCTTTTCTTGAAAATGCTTTATTAATTCTTCAACGATCTGGGGTGGATTTACGGATTAATTGTATTGAACAGTATAAAGGGCTGTACGTGGAGGCAGATAAAGAGTTAATTACTCAGGTTGTTGCTAATTTGGTTAAGAATGCTATTCAAGCTTCTGAAAATAGTGAAAACCCATTGGTAGAGCTGGAAGTGGGGGTAAATGACAATGATCAGATTTTTGTTAGTATAAAAGATAATGGTCCGGGGATTGATGAAGAAATATTAGATCAGATATTTATTCCATTTTATACCACAAAAGAAAATGGAAGTGGGATTGGTTTGAGTTTGTCTCGTCAAATTATGCGTTTACATGGTGGATGGTTAAACGTTCAGTCTCATAAAAATAAAGGTGCTGTTTTTACTATGGTATTTCCTTAATACAGATTATTTTTATTTTGTTTTACAGAAGAGGATGTGAAGTAAAAATATTTATTCTAAAATGGACTTCATCCTTTTTTCTACAATCAATTTGTATCTTTGTGTTTCTCAAAAAAAGATAATAAAATTTGAATGATAGACCAAGGTACGGTAGATAGGATAGTAGAAACTTCTCAGGCACAAATTGTTGAGGTAGTGTCAGATTTTGTTTCGTTGCGCCGAAGGGGAATTAATTACATTGGTAATTGCCCTTTCCACAATGAAAAAACGCCTTCCTTTACTGTTTCACCACATAAAGGAATATATAAATGTTTTGGATGTGGTAAGGGAGGTAATGCTGTTAATTTTTTAATGGATGTAGAGCAAGTCTCCTTTATTGATGCCATCAAACAACTTGGAAAAAAGTTTCATATTCATATTGAAGAGGTAGAGCTTAGTCCTGAACAACAACAGGTAAAGAACGACCGCGAGAGTATGATGGCTGTTTCAGGCTTCGCCCAGAAGTTTTTCAGCAAAGCACTCCACCAATCTGATGAAGGTAGATCGGTGGGATTACAGTATTTGCGGCAAAGAGGATTTCGAGATGATATCATCGAAAAATTTGAATTGGGTTATTCTCCGGAAGACAAGTCGGCCTTAACGGATGAGGCTTTAAAAAATAGCTTTAAGCTTGAGTTTCTCGAGAAAACAGGATTAACCATCGTTAGGGATAACTATAAAGCTGATCGTTTTCGTGGAAGGGTTATTTTTCCTATTCATAGTATATCGGGTAAGGCTACTGCTTTTGGGGGTCGCATATTAAAAACCGATGCTAAGACCGCTAAATATCTCAATTCTCCCGAATCAGAAATATATCATAAGAGTAGAATACTCTACGGTATTTACCATGCTAAACAGGAAATTACACGAAAAGACCGTTGTTATTTGGTGGAGGGTTATACCGATGTTATATCTTTTCATCAGGCAGGTATTATCAATGTAGTGGCTTCCTCAGGTACGTCTCTTACTGTAGATCAGATTAGGTTAATAGCACGTTTTACGCCCAATATCACTATTATATATGATGGTGACTCTGCTGGTATTAAGGCCTCACTTAGGGGTATTGATTTAGTATTGGAGCAAGGAATGAATGTAAAGGTTCTGTTGCTCCCTGATGGTGAAGATCCTGATTCTTTTTCAAAAAATAGAAATACACAGGAACTCCAGAATTATATCGATCAGAACGAAGGTGACTTTATTAAGTTTAAAACAGGACTGCTGTTAAAGGATGCTAAGAATGATCCAGTGAAAAGAGCACAGTTATTGCAAGATATAGTTAAAACGATATCTGTTATACCGGATAATATTGTCAGGGGAGAATATGTTAAAGAGTGTAGTACGTTGATGCAGGTTAGAGAACAGATCTTGTATGATGAAATTGGTAAGTTAACGCGCCGGCATCGTCAGGATGAGGGGTATAAAACTAGTCAACCCAGCTTTAGCGCATCTGCCCCTAAGCCTAATCCTGATATAGCCAATACTACTTTTTCATCGCAAAATCCTTTTGAGAATGAGGAACGCGAGCTGGTAAAATATATTGTAAAATATGGCGATAAACTCTTGTGTAAGCCTGAAGAATCTGAAGAATCAACGGATTCTCCCAGGGTTGGTGACTATATTATTGCACAGCTAAAGGAAGATGAATTAGAAAGTTTAAACCCGCTCTTTAATAAGATATATAAGTTGTACGATGACAACTGTAATAAGCCGGGCTTTGACGCTTTAAAATATTTTACAGGAAATTTAGATCCTGAAGTGAGTCAGTTGACTTCTGACTTATTGAGTAAGGAGGAAACCGTTACTCGTAAATTCAAAGAAAATTGTCCCAAACCTTTAGATGAGGAATTGTATTTGATGTCACATGTACCCAAGTTGGTTTATGAATTAAAAATACACAAAATTACATGGTTATATGATAAGTATGCCAAGGAGTTAAGTCTTGTAAGTCAGGATGATGTGGAGCAAATAAATAAGTTAATGAATAAGCTATCCAGAATTCACTCTATTAAAAGAGTATTAGCCAAGGAATTAGGGAATAGAACAATTGTATAATAATCTTTCATATAATAAAACCTATGAAAACTGTAGAACATTTAAATAACGATAGAATTGAAGATATCATCAAACAATGTGATGTTTGTTTTATTGGGGTAGTAGATGGCGATGAACCCTACGTACTCCCTATGAATTTTGGTTTTAAAGACAATATTATATATCTACATTCGGCACCTGAAGGCAGAATCATCGATATACTTAATAAGAATAGTAATATCTGCGTTACTTTTAGTATGGATCATGAATTGGTGTTTCAACATCCAGAGGTGGCCTGTAGTTATCGTATGAAATCAAAGAGTGTTGTCGCTTGGGGAAAGGTGAAGTTTCAGGAAGACTTTGCCAAAAAGGAGGAAGCGTTGAATATTATTATGGAACAATATTCCGCTAAGAAATTCACCTATTCTGATCCAGCTATTCGCAATGTTAAAATATGGGAAGTGGCTATTGATAAGGTTAGCTGTAAGGAATTTGGAGCCCCTCATGAAAAATACAAAGGAGATGATTCGGTAAAAAGATCCTTTTAATTCATATTTTTAAGCTATTAAATGTATAGGTGGATAGAAATGCTTTAGCTATTTTAGCTGTTATTTTAATTGTATGAATTACTGATCGTATGGGCTTTGGTCTAAGGTTTTATTTTCTTGGATTGTATTATATAGCTGTTAAAGCTTCTAATGAAACTGTCATTGGAGAATCATTGCCTCTATATTGAATATTGAAATACTATGGTTTTAAATTATATCTGGATTGCCTTTTTTTTGATTGCTTTTATTGTTGCTCTGGCACGATTGATTTTCCTGGGAGATATGGAGATATTCCCTGAGTTAATGAATTCGACTTTTGTAAATGCTAAAACAGGTTTTGAAATTTCCTTAGGGTTAACCGGCGTTCTTTCTCTGTGGTTAGGATTTATGAAAATTGGTGAAAAAGGTGGGGTTGTATCCGTGCTTTCAAGATTGATAGGTCCACTCTTCAATCGTCTTTTCCCAAGTCTGCCAAAGAATCACCCGGTTTTTGGAACCATCATGATGAATTTGTCGGCCAATATGTTAGGTCTTGATAATGCTGCCACGCCTATGGGTTTAAAAGCCATGAAGGAGCTGCAGGCAGAAAATAAGACTAAGGATACGGCGAGTAATGCTCAGATCATGTTTCTGGTATTGAATACCTCTGGATTAACTCTGATACCCGTAAGTATTATGGTTTACCGCGCACAGTTTGGTGCAGAAAATCCTGCAGATATATTTATACCCATTTTACTGGCCACCTTTTTCTCTACTTTGGCTGGTATCTTGTCTGTTGCTTTTGTTCAAAAAATTAAGTTACTCGATAAGGTGATCATTGGTTATTTGGGGGGACTAACTGCCGTGATTTGTGGATTAATCTATTGGCTGTCAAATCTGCCTAAAGATCAAATTAAAACCATCTCGCTAGTGGCTTCAAATATTATTTTGTTTTCTATTATTATAACTTTTTTATTGGCTGCTATCCGAAAAAAAGTAAATGTGTACGAAGCTTTTATTGAAGGTGCAAAAGACGGTTTTCAAATAGCGATTAAGATTATTCCATACCTGGTGGCTATTTTAGTGGCTATCGGTCTTTTTCGTACTTCGGGCTCAATGGACTTTATTATTGATGGTGTGAAATCATTTTGTGTTTTTATAGGACTTGATAC
Organism: Saccharicrinis sp.; assembly: GCA_041595375.1. Taxonomy (GTDB): domain Bacteria; phylum Bacteroidota; class Bacteroidia; order Bacteroidales; family Marinilabiliaceae; genus Saccharicrinis. The sequence continues at coordinate 1,220 of JBFHKL010000256.1, read as the reverse complement.
TCGTTTTGTGGATGCCTTGCCTACTGCCTTAATGAAACCCTTAAGTGGAAGTGGTGCCAGAGGTATGATGATTGAGACATTTAATACTTTTACGGTAGACTCTTTTGCCGCTAAACTCGCTTCAACAGTTCAAGGAGCAACAGATACTACTTTTTATATCATAGCCGTTTACTTTGGTTCTGTGGGTATTAAAAATACACGTCATGCCATTGGTTGTGGATTAATTGCTGATTTAACGGGTATTATTGCCGCCATTGTTATCGGGTATTTATTTTTTGGATAAATGTATTTCTAGTATAGGAATCATAAATCTGCACTATTAGTAGTGTGGGGTTTTTAGAGGATTATTGTTCTTTCCTGTTTCATGTATAAATAAACACAGAAAACCCATTTAGCTGATCGATAATATAATGAATAACATTTGGGAAATATTATATCAGCCATTGACTGTTTTTAAACGTCTAGATGAATTGTATGAAGAGGATTTAGACGTAAACAGCAATTTTATCGTTATTATATTTGGTGCTATCATAGGTCTTTATTCATGCTTGATGGAATATGGAGCTATCCAAAGCATGGCGACAGGTGTCTGGTTTATTGTGTTTATTTTTTTTATGACTCTAATCTCATCGGGCATTTGTTTATTGTTATACAATTATGTGTTTACTTATCTTTTGTATTGGTTTGGTAAATTACTAGGTAGTAAAGGTTTTGTTGCTGATACTCGTACGTCAATAGTGTATTCAATAATTCCAGGACTTATTAACTTGTTGCTAATAGGGATATTAACCTTTGTATTTGATTCAATTCAATTAAATCCTGAACTCCAATTATGGCTACTAAGAATAATGTCTTTTATATTCTGGCTTTGGGGAATGACTATTTTAGTAAAAGGTTTTATGATATTAAATAAATATGGAATGGTGAAGGCTATTTTGAATTTATTGCCAATAGTAGCTGTAGGACTTTTATATTTACTGATGAAGAAAATATTACTATAAAAATTCAAGAAGCTAAAAGCCCGTAATATTTAGTAGTAGTGGATTTGTGTTTAAGGCAGTACTGCATTCTGCAAATTGACTTTGTTTCGTTCGATAAAGACGCTATCCATAGATTAAGCCAAGTAAATATACTGGTAAACGATAAGTTGTGACATTGATTCTTATATCAAAACAGAGTTGCTCATTTCTTTATATATTCAGCGGTTTAATTTTATTTTT
>JBFHKL010000255.1:0-5965 GCA_041595375.1 Saccharicrinis sp. | reverse complement strand
TATTGAGGATGATGGTTCACCTATGCGTTTGGAATCCATTGCTTCTAAAATTAATTTAGATCCCTCTCTTTCGTTTCCTTATGCGCCAAGTTTTGGAAGGCCCGACTTGCGTGCAAAGTGGAAGCAGATGATCTATGATAAAAACCCTTCGCTAAAAGATAAGGAACTTAGCTTACCTGTGGTAACCAGTGCCTTAACGCATGGAATTAGCATGGCCGGTTATTTATGGATGGATGAAGGACAAGAGCTTTTAGTACCTGATTTATTCTGGGGTAATTACAATCTTGCCTTAGGTAATGCTTATGGAGTAACGCTTAATAAATTCAACCTGTTTAAAGATAATGGTTTTGATGTACAAGCGCTAAAACAAAAATTATTGGCGGAAGGGGAGAAGAAAGTGCTCATCCTGAATTTTCCCAATAACCCTACAGGCTATACTCCTATGTTAACCGAAATGCAGGATATTGTAGGAGTTGTTAAGGAAGCTGCTGAATACGGTAAGAAAATTGTGGTTGTTACTGATGATGCTTATTTTGGATTAGTGTTTGAAGATGGTATTGAGAAGCAATCAATTTTTTCATATCTTGCTGATTTGCACCATAATGTGTTGGCTGTAAAAATTGATGGGGCAACAAAAGAAGATTATGTATGGGGATTTAGGGTAGGCTTTATTACTTATGGAATTAAAGGAGGAAATGAAGCACTCTATCAGGCACTGGAGATGAAAACTGGTGGTGCTGTTAGAGGAAATATCTCCAATTCTTCAAACTTGAGTCAGTCCTTACTGCTTCATGCCTTTGAATCTCCCGATTATGCTGAGCAAAAACATAGTAAGTTTGTTATAATGAAGAATCGTTATCTGGCTATCAAAGATGTCTTGATAGACGAAAAATACAACGAATATTTTACAGCTCTTCCCTATAACTCAGGTTATTTTATGTGTGTTAAACTAAAAGAAGGATTGGATGGAGAAACGATACGTGATATCCTGATTAATAAATACAGTATAGGTATCATTAACCTGAATAATATTTTTAGAGTTGCCTACTCCGCTATGGCAGCATCTGATGCCAAAGCTTTATTTGAGGGTATTTATAACGCTTGTAAGGATTACGAAAATAATTAACAGTTGATCTGTTCCCTGTTAATAGTAAATTGTTTTTTTGAGTGTCTTCATTAAAACAAACTTTTATTATTATTACACAGAAGGAATTTAATGATATAATTGCATGATGATTTATATAGCTTGTTATTCAAAAATACTATCGTAATATACTGCTTGATAAACTGAGTACTATTGCTTTAATATTTATTCAATAACTATTAGAGCAATAGTTGTACTTCTTTCTTTTAACATACTATGGTAAGATTACCCTTACTTGTTTATGAATGTTCTAATCGATGGGATGGGTAAAAGTAAACTCGGTTCCTACATTTTGCTCACTCCATAAACTTATTTTACCGCCAAGTAATTCAACCATATTTTTGGCAATGGATAGACCAAGTCCTGTACCTCCCATATCGCTGAAATGTTGGTTACTCTCTTTAAAAAAGCGAATAAATACTTTCTCTAGTTTTTCTTTAGCAATACCTATACCAGTGTCTTTTACTTTGAAAATATAGTTCGATTGGTCTTTTTCAATTGTATAAACAATACTACCTTCAGACGTAAATTTGATGGCATTTTCTATTAAATTACTAAGTACTTGTTTAAGTCTGGCAGGATCGGTGTTGATGATTTCGGGTATATCATTCTTAATCTCGTACTTAATATCCACTTTACCATTCTTAAGTTGTTTGGTTTTTAAAGAGAAGTAAAGGAGTATGTTGTCAAATAAATTTTTAATATGAATAGGTTTTTTGTGCACAGAAAGTTCACCTACTTCTATTTTAGAAATATCAATGATGTCAGAGATTATTCTCAAGAGCTGATGAGAGTTCTCTTCAATTATTTGTGTATACATTTCTTTTTCCTCCAAAGTGGTGTCTGGATCTTTTAATAATTCAGAAAACCCAATGATCGCATTCATTGGTGTTCTGATTTCGTGGGACATATTAGACAAAAATGCAGATTTTAGTTTATCACTTTCTTCGGCCCTGTTTTTAGCATTTTTCAGTTCTAAATTTTTTTCGCTCAGGATATGCTGGTTATTTTTTAATTCTTTTGTTGTTCTAATTAAATCGGCATAAATAAGTTCTCTTTCTTTTATCTCGTTCCTTAAATGTTGATTTGAAACAGTGATTTTTTTTGTTTGTTTTACAACTTCTGCCTTTAGTTTTCGGTTAAAGAACCCTACAACGAATAAGGAAGCTAACAAGAAGATTAAGGCAATGGTTATAATAATTAACAGATATTTTTGTCTTGCAACTTGATTGTTGACATAGTCGGTATATAAGAAACCATCTAAAGAAAAATCCTCATGTAACATTCCTAAACTCACATATACCTCTCCAATATGCTGCCATCTGGCTTTATGCATATAACCAATCTCTACAAATTTGGGTTGTATTAACTCTTCAAGTTCCCGTGCTTCAAATATTAATTCTTCCTCTGTAATATTCGGATTATATTTTTCAATGATCAATTGAATAAGCTCTTTTTTGTTGAACATGGCATACTTCCATCCATTCAGTGTTGCTCTTAAAAAAGCAGCTGTTTTTTTGGGATGTTTATGAAGATATTCTTCTGAAGTAAAAATACAGTCACCATAAAAATCTATACCATAATTTATAGGAGAAATAAGTACAGGATGATATCCCATTTTCATAATCTGATAGGGCATATCTATGGAATAACCATCTATAATTTGATGAGAACCGTCAATTAAACCTTCGATTCTATTGTCAGATATGGAAGGGATTACCTTATCCATAATATTCTCTTTTACTATTATCCCACTAGTTGCAGGTAAATCTAATGTAGAGAATAATGCTGTTTTTCCAGAGAAATCTTCAATGGTATTGATTTTATATTTGGCAAGTGTTATAAAAGTCTCAGGGGAATGTTGAAAAACAGATGCCAAAACAATAAGTGGTTTGTTTTGATTGCGTGAGATTAATAAAGAAGTGCTTTCTACGCCAAATTCAGAATTACCATTAAGAAGCAATTCAGCAAAATTATAATCGCCTGAGCCTTCAATAAGTTTTACTTCTAATCCCTCATCTGCATAATAACCTTGCTCAATGGCAGCATAAAATCCGGCAAACTGAAATTGATGTGTCCATCTGAGCTGTACCCGAACGGTGTCTTTAGTTCCTGCCGCCGAAGAATGAATGGTGCAAAATATCAGCGCCAAGAAAAGAATAGTTCTCGTATTTATAAAACGTTTATACACAGATTGTTTGTTATTTCGTTTACAAACTTGCCCATATTCTGGCAAGAGAATTTCCTGGGGCATCGATTTTTAGGTCCAGAAAATATCCAAAAGCTGTTTGTGCTACTTCATATTCTGCATTTTCTAACCTCTTTTGCGCAGCGTCAAAAATATTCTTGGTAAAAGTAACAGAGGCTTTGGATTCTGATAAATGGGCAAATGAGTGTAGTACTATTTTTTTTGTATTATTCTTACGTGCAGTCCATTTAAGGTGGTTTACCAATTTTTTCTCGCGGCTCAATATGTCATTTTCTTCATCTTCAGTCTCCACTTGAATAAAGGCTAGGATGCAATCCTCAAACTTGCCACCAGAACCCGGATCTTGTGCTGTATCTAAGTTTTGAATTTTAGGTTTGTATTCAAAATTATTTACATATAAAACAAGTACTTTCATTAACTATACCTCCTTCTTGTAAATGTGCCAATTTTTAGACGTGGATATAATTTTGCAATATAACAAAAAAGCACAGATGATTTGTTTACTGTGCTTTAAATAAATGGTTGTAGAATTTATTTGGCAATGGTTTCGTTTACAATTCTTAAAATTTCTGTTTCTAATTGTCTGGTTTTTTCACTTATTTGTTCGGCTTCTGTTAATATGTTTTCTGCATAATTTCTGTCTTTTAGATCCTTGGCGTTAATTTTAATATTAAGCCAGGCTCCCATAACACCTCCTCGGGCACTTATGGCTCCTACCCCTGCGTCTGATATCGAATTAGGGTTACCTGCTTTTGCCATTTCCAGCATCACACTCATTGATTCGTAGCATAGTTTCATTGTGTTAAAAGGGATTTCAATGGCATTTTTTGTTGCCAATTGAATGGCTTGGTCTCTTTTTTCTTTCTCATCAGCTGTGCTTTTGGGTAAGAGAAAAGCCTTCATGATTTGATTAAAAGCATTGGTGTCTTCTTGCACCATTTGAAGCAATTGATCGTGATAATATTTTCCTTTCTCGGCCCACTCAGAAAATTCCAGTACTCTATGATCCCAACCGCGTTTGTGAGCAGACAGGTTAGCTACCATAGTGCCCAGTGCAGCACCCATGGCACCCAAATAGGCAGCAACAGAGCCACCTCCAGGAGCAGCAGATTCGCTGGCTGTTTCATAAATAAAATCAGTTAAGCTTAAATCAACTAATCTGTTTTTATCTTTTTCGTCTTCTTTTGCTAAAATATATTCAATAATCTTTTTATTCGGGTCAAAGGGGTATAACTCATTCAGGCCTAGTGATTTTATAGCGATTTTTATTAATTCTTTATCAGCAATGCCTGTAGAACGTTTTTGTTTCTTGAGGAAATATTTTCCTGCATCAAGCATAGCCTGTAAGGGAATAACTCCTACTAACTCAGAACCTGTTACTCGTAAGCCATGAAAGCTAGCTCTTTCGCAGGCCATATCAAAGGCTTTATGCATACTTGTAACAGAGATGTCGGTGAGGTTTAAGGATAATTGGGCTATTCCATATTCTTCAATATACCAGCCTATTCCTTTAACTGATTTTAATAAACCGGGTTCATTAATGGGGACACCCTTTTCATCCTTAATAATTTTACCGGTTAAAGAATTACCTTCGCGTTTTACTCGCCCTCTTTCTCTAATATCAAAGGCAATGGTATTTGCTCTGCGAGTACTTGTAGTATTTAAATTGATATTATAAGCAATTAAAAAGTTACGCGCGCCAACGGCTGTAGCGCCACTTTTTTGCACTTCTTCGCTCCATTCCACTGGTCCGTAATCGGGTTTCCATTCTTCACTAGTAATTCTTTGCGAAAGGGCTTCGTATTCACCTTTGCGACATTCAGCCAGGTTTTTTCTCACTGCTTGTTTGGCTGCCGATTCGTAACAATAAACAGGAATATGTAATTCATTGCTAATTCTCTTAGCTAATTGATGTGCATAGGTAACAACCTCTTCCATCGATATATTTGAAACAGGTACTAAAGGGCAAACGTCTGTAGCGCCAAATCGCGGATGCGCTCCTTTGTGATTTTTCATGTTTATTAATTCTTTGGCTTTTTTTACAGCTTGAAATGCTGCTTCCAACACCTCTTTGGGTGGTCCAACCATAGTAACAACAGTGCGGTTTGTGGCTTTACCCGGATCAACATCAATTAAACTGACACCCTCTATTTTTTTTATTTCATTCGTGATTTGATTAATGATGTGCATATTGTTGCCTTCACTAAAATTAGGGACACATTCAATTAACTGTTGCATAATACAGATTATTTTATTGATTGATAATTACATTAAATATAAAAAGAGTTTGTGCTTTACTCAATGACAAGTATCATTACTTTGGGGCTAATAAAGTTACCTTGTGTTTTTAGAATGCTTTTATAATCATTAGATTAAGAGAAGAAATGATTTTTTTAACCTGTAGGAGTAGGATTTTTAAGGTGTTGAAATGTTAAAAAACAATAAAACGAATTTTTAATCTTGAAAATGTGTTGACAAGCTGTCAAATGCGTCGTAATTTGCTGATAACAAAATGCTCTCCTGGTCCCCAATAATAGGAACATTCAAAATGTGTGTGAGGTTTAGGTTAGTTTTTTTAGAATGTTTCCGTATGCCTGTCTACTCTCAGACAG
>JBFHKL010000254.1:0-6035 GCA_041595375.1 Saccharicrinis sp. | reverse complement strand
GTTTTATGCGGAAATTAGCATTATTTCTGTCGATGATCCTTTTTGTAGGATTGCAGACAATGACAGCTCAAGCAAAAGCTATTTCAGGAAAAGTTGTCGATAATCTTGGCGAGGCAATTCCTGGAGTATCTATTATTGTTAAGGGCACAACAACCGGGACTATTACGCGTCCTGATGGTACTTATATGTTAAATGTACCTAAAGATAACACTGTTCTAATATTTACCTTTGTGGGGATGAAGATGCAGGAAGTGTTGGTGGGTGAGAAAACCTCCATTGATGTTGTTTTGCAGCCCGATGTTTTTGGGATGGACGAGATCATTGTATCAGGAGTAGCTTCAAACACACCAAGAAAAAAATTAGCTGTATCGGTGGCTAAAGTTAGTTCTGAGGATTTAGCTCAAGTGCCTTCTGGTTCAGCCTCGGGTGCATTACAAGGAAAAGTAGCGGGTGTTTCAGTTATTAGTAGTACGGGAGAACCGGGTTCTTCTGCCTCTATTCAAATTAGGGGAGCAACGCAAATTGCAGGTAGTCAAGATCCTTTGATTATTGTAGATGGAGCGATTTCTGAAGGTAGTTTGGGGGATATTAACGTTGATGATATTGAATCTATGGAAGTGGTAAAGGGTGCTTCTGCCTCTGCTTTGTATGGATCGAGAGCTGGTAATGGAGTAATAGTTATTACCACAAAACGAGGAAAAGGCCTGGCTGCTGGTGAAAGTGTTGTTACTGTTCGGAATGAGTTCGGATTTAATGCCTTGGCTAAAAAGTATGACCTTGCTACTCATCATCAGTATGAATTAGCTGATGATTATGAAGATTATGAAACCTATACTAAGTATCAAGGTGTTACTTATGATGATGACTATTCCGGAGGTTGGGATGGTATCTCGGGCGACCGATCTGAGTCTGACGACCAGTATATGGATAATCCTTATGGATTAACTCATGATCATGAAGGTGATTTTTTTGATGGTGGAGTTTTCTATACTAATTATGTTTCTGTTGCCAACCGCAGTGAAAAAACTAATTTTTTAGCTTCTTTCGAAAATTATGATCAGGGTGGTATTGTGGTTCTGACAGATGGTTATCAACGTAATAGTTTTCGATTAAATGTGGATCATCAGCTGTCTGATAAAATTTCTATATCAGCAAGTAATTTGTATGTAAAAACGACTACTCAGGATCCTGGTGGAAATAGTTATTATAATGGAGGGGTCTTCTTTGATTTGTTGTTGACGCAACCAGATGTGAATCTTCATCAGGAAAATGAAGATGGGCAGCCGTATTTATATTTGCCAGACCCTTGGGCTAGTACAACTACAAATCCTTTGTATGACCTTTGGAAAATTGAAGATGAAACAGAACGTAATAGATTTATGGGTTCTTATTCAGCTAAATGGAATATTACTAATGATTTGAACCTGGAGTCTAAGTATGCTTTTGAAGTTCAGAATATAAATAATACTCAGTATTCTCCTTATGATACCTATACCTTGAGTGGAGATGAGGCTGTTTATTCGGAAGGCTATTACTATAAATATAATAGTAAGTTGAATACTGAAAATGTACAAACTACTTTAAACTACTCTAAAAAAATTGGTGATTTTAATATAAGAAATAAGGCCAGCTTTTTATATGAAGAAGAGAAGTATGAGTCTTACTCTGCCACAGGTTATGATTTTACTATTTCTGGGATGCCTACTTTTGATGCTATCGGAGGTGAATATTCTGTAACTAGTTATCAAGAGGAGATTATATCTCAAAACTTTTTTGAAATTTTCTATCTCGATTATAAGGATAAATACATTTTTGATGGTATGTTCCGCTATGATGGTTCTTCTTTGTTTGGAGAAAATGAACGATGGAAACCTTATTATCGTGTATCTGGTGCATGGAGGATTTCAGAAGACTTTAAAATTGCTGGTATTCAGGAGTTGAAGTTGAGAAGTGCTTATGGTACTTCAGGACAAAGACCTCACTTGTTTGATATGCAATATGAAGTTTATTCTTTAGATGATGGTGTGGCTAGTATAGAGCAAGTTGGTAATAAGGATTTAAAGCCTTCCTTGTCTAAGGAGTTTGAGGTTGGTTTAAATGTAGATTTCTTAGATAAATTTAGTGCAGAGTTTGTTTATTCTAAAACAAGTACTGAAGATCAGTTTGTAGAGGCTTTAACGGGTGCTCAATTTGGAGGCTACGATCATCAATGGGTAAATGCCGGTACTATGGAGTCTAAGGTGTTTGAAGCTAGTTTAGGGTATAATGTTGTTCGCAAAAAGGACTTAAACTGGATGGTCAATATTACTTTTGATAAGCATAAAACAAAAATTACTGAATTAGATATTGATCCATATTTAACTGGACCACAGGGGCAGGATGCTGACCTTTTTTATATTGCTGAAGGGGAGACTTTTGGTACTATGTATGGTTATTCTTTTGTGCGTACTTTCGATCAATTAGAGGCGCAATTAGGAGATGGAGAATCAGTTGATGATTATGTAATGAATTCCGATGGTTATATCATCGAAAAAGGAACGGAAGGTACTAGTTCTGAGGCTGCTATAAAAAGAGAAGATGGCGAAGGGAGTGATTTGTTTTCAAAAATTGGTGATGCAACACCTGATTTTAACTTTAATTTCACTTCTAATCTGAGCTACAAAGGATTTGCTTTATATATGTTATGTTCTTGGCAAAAGGGAGGCGATATTTATAATAAAAGCGCCCAGTGGTTGACCAGAGATAACCGTCATGGTATGATGGATATGTATGGTGTAGCTTCGGAAAAAAAGAAAACGGTAAATTATTACCAGAGTTTATATGATACCAATAACCTTAATGAGTTTTGGGTTGAGGATGCTTCGTATTTTAAATTACGTGAAGTTTCGTTGAGCTATACTGTGCCAAAAGGTGTGTTGAGTGGTATGGCAAATGGTTTTATTAAAAATGCTAAGTTCTCAGTATCGGGTAGAAATTTATTGACTATTAGTGACTATAGTGGTTATGATCCTGAGGTTCAAACTGGAGATGATGAAGGTACTCAACAGTATTCATATGACTTTATGGGATATCCAAACTATCGCTCTTTCTCTGCCTCTTTAGAATTAAAGTTTTAATCACTCTGTTAAGTTGAAAAGTATGAAAGATATAAAGTATTTATTAATGTTATTCTTCTTCTCGCTTAGTATAGTGAGTTGTGAAGATTTGGAAGTTGAAAATGAAAATGACCCTGATGCCGATTCGGTATTGTCCAATGCCTCGGATGTGGAAGGTGTTGCCAGCGGATTGTTTAATACATGGTATATAGCTACTGCAGAGTACGATGGGCCTGCCCTTGCGATGTGGGTAATGGCAGATGCCGGAACTTGTTCCTGGGGTAATGCAGGAATGCGCGATTTGAGTAGTGAGCCTCGTGAGGCTTTTGATAATACATCTACTTATAGTAATGCAGTGATCAATAATGATTTTTATGTGTCTATGTATTCGGTGTTAACCTCTAGTAATGCAGTGTTAAATCAAACGATTAATAATGGCTTGGAGATTGAAATTGATAGTGAAGATGTAACGGATAGGGTTAGTGCGGTGGCTTATCTTGTTCAGGGTTTATCCTTGGGCTATTTAGGTTTGATGTATGATCAGGCTTATATTGTTACTCATGAAACAGAAGATATTACAGCGGTTGAATTATCTTCTTATACCGACTTGTTAGCAGTGGCGATCTCTAGTTTAGATAATTGTATTGCCCTGTGCGAAGCAAGTAGTTTTACTGTTGATGATGACTATATTCCTTTATCAGTAGAGCTTGATCAGGACGGTTTAAAAGCCTTGGCTAGCTCGTATGCAGCACGTATTTTGTCTATGGCTCCTCGTAATTCAACTGAAAATGCAGCTGTTGACTGGACTGCTGTGTATGATTATGCTTCGGATGGTATTTCTACTGATTTTGAACCAATTGCTGATGATGTTACCTGGTATAATCTATACCATACTTATGCAAACTATTCCGGCTGGGGAAGAACTGATATGCGTATTGTAAATATGATGGATTCTAGTATGCCTGATCAATGGCCTGATGGAGGATTTGATGACTTGCCAGATCCTGTTACTGAGTATACTGATGGTGTAGATAATCGTATTGTTGATAATTTTGAGTATTTGGATTATAATAGCTTCTATGAATCAAGAGGTACGTATCATTTTTCTTGTTATCGCTTTTCGGGTAGAGATGAGTATTTGTCTACATGGACAGAAGCAATGCCTGAGTTTTTGGTGGCAGAAAATGATTTGTTAAAAGCAGAGGCTGCTATGCATTTGGGTGATTACTCTGAGGCTGCTGAAATTATTAATGCAGGTACTCGTGTTTCTAATGGTGGACTGGATGAAATTTCCGCTACAGAGTCGGATGTTGATGACGCTATCTTTCATGAAAGAATGGTGGAGCTTTTTTGTACTTCTATGGGTTTAGAATATTTTACCATGCGTAAAGATGATTTACACCAAGAGGGTACTATGCTTCATTTTCCAATTCCAGGAGAGCAGTTAGATGCAAATGATATCGATTACTATACTTTTGGAGGTACGACTGGGGTAGCAGGAGAAGATTATAGTGATGGTACAGGAAGCTGGAAGTAAATGTTTTTAATCTTTAAATAGCGTAATTATGAATTTAAAATATATTGGCTTTTTTAGTTTAGTTCTTGCTTTGGCTTTTTGGGGCTGTGGTGAAGATGAAGACTATGAGTATGATGGCGTAGTGCCAGCAATTGTTGATGGAGTGCAAGGTGTTACTGAAATTAATCAGTCTTTTTCATCTGATTTTTATGTTGATTATTGTAGAGAAGGTTCTACTTGGAGCTGGACTGCTGTAGATGCTACTGTCACCTCTGTTTCTGATGATACAAAAACAGCTACAGTAGAGTTTGCTGATTTGCCTGCTGATGGATATGCAGAGGTAATCGTGATTGAAACTACGGTGAAGGGTGTGGTTTCGGATCCTGATACCTTAGAGGTGCTTGTAAATCAGTATTGTGCCATAGATAGTAATGAAGATCTTGAGGGCTCTTGGTCTGGTACTGATGGTTTTGAGGATACTTACTACGATAGTCAGGTGCTTACCTTTGATGCAACTGAAACAGAGATAACTATTGATGGTCTTAATTATGGTTGGATTGTAGAATATTGGGGGGAATCTATTACTTCCGGTGGTTCTGTGCCTTTGATTATTAATGAAGATGGTACGGTTGAAATTGAGTATCAATATTATTTTACTACCGATTGGGGAGGTAGTCCATATGAGTATTATATAGAAGGTTCGGGAACCTGGTCAAATTGTAATGACGATCCTGAAATTACTATTGAATATACTCTTTATAATTATACGGATGGATACGAATTGCCTTCGTATTATTATGATTATTCTAATTTTACTGCTACAATAGTCTTGGATGGAGGCAGTGTTGCAGCTAATAAAATTGCAGATTTGAGTGCGCTCGATTCAAAAGTCATTGACCTTAAAGGTAGATAATGATTTATATTAATTATATAAGTGTTAATATTGATCCTATAGCAACTAGGCAGTGGTGGGACATATAGATTAAAGGTTTAGTTGTGTGAGTGGGGGCAGATCCGTTTGGGTCTGCCCTTTTTTTTATTTTTCCTAATTGTTATGCCGATTGTATAATGAAATGAGCTATCTGCTTTTTACTCGAAAAGCTCAATCATTATTATTCCAAAATCCTTCGAAACAGGCTATCGGCATTATTCCAACATTTTAATAGGCTTGTTTCATGTTCAAAATGGTATTGTTTGAGGATGGGATAATGCACGGCTTTTATTTTGTTTATATTTAGCTTATGGTGGGTATGCCAAATGTTGTTTTGACTCCCTCAATTTTCAATTTGTGGTTAAGGTGGTATTATTTGTAAAGACGATTTACAAAATCAAATCTGTCAGCAAACCATAAAATAGAGTGTAACATAAGTTACTGTAGGGGTTATGGTTATTCGTTAATTTTATCATAAATATAAAAGAGTAAG
>JBFHKL010000253.1:0-6082 GCA_041595375.1 Saccharicrinis sp. | reverse complement strand
GTGTTGATTTTATGCCTCTGTCTGTAGAATACAGAGAAAAGTTTTCGGCCATTGGTCGTTTTCCTGGTGGATTTATGAAAAGGGAGGCACGTCCTTCTGACAATGAAATATTAGTATGCCGTTTGGTTGATAGGGCATTACGTCCTTTGTTTCCTGAAGATTATCATGCAGAGACTTTTGTAACTATCAATCTGATTTCTGGTGATAAAGAGGATTTGCCTGATGCCTTAGCTGGTTTAGCTGCTTCTGCAGCATTAGCTGTATCTGATATTCCTTTTCACGGACCAATATCTGAAGTTCGTGTAGCTCGCGTTAATGGTGAGTTGGTGATTAATCCAACACGTTCTCAGTTAGCAGAAGCTGACATGGAGCTTGTAGTGGGTGCAACCATGGAAAATATTCTGATGGTTGAGGGCGAAATGAAAGAGGTTTCAGAGCAAGAAATGCTTGAGGCAATGAAGTTGGCTCATACTGCAATTAAAGCTCAGTGCCAGGCACAGATAGAGTTGATGGAAGAAGTTGGCAAAACACAAAAACGTGAATACTGTCACGAAGTGAATGACCTTGAGCTGAAGGCTCACGTGAAGGCTGCTACTTACGATAAAGTTTATGAAGTGGCTAAAGCTGCTCTTCCAAAGCATGAGCGTTCAGATAAATTCGCTGCTATTAAAGAAGAATATATCAACGATAATTATAATGTTGAAGACGAAACGGTTGAAATCCCTAAGGATCTAATCGGAAAATATTATCATGATGTAGAAAAAGAAGCGGTTCGTCGTTGTATTCTTGATGAGAGAATACGTTTGGATGGTCGTAAAACAGATGAGATTCGTCCTATCTGGAGTGAGGTGGATTATCTTCCAGGTCCTCATGGCTCTTCTATTTTTACTCGTGGTGAAACACAATCCTTGTCTACCGTTACTTTAGGTACAAAGTTAGATGAGAAGATAGTAGATGATGTATTGAATAAATCTGTAGATCGTTTCTTATTACATTATAATTTCCCCCCATTCTCAACCGGAGATGCAAGAGCTTCAAGAGGTGTTAGTCGTCGTGAAATTGGTCACGGTAACTTAGCCTATAGAGCTTTAAAAAATATGTTACCTGATGATTATCCTTATACCGTACGTATCATGTCCGATATTTTGGAATCAAACGGCTCCTCTTCAATGGCCACTGTATGTGCCGGAACATTAGCCTTAATGGATGCTGGTGTGCCTATCAAGAAGCCGGTAACAGGTATCGCTATGGGATTAATTACCGATGAGGATAAGAACTTTGCTGTTCTTTCTGATATTTTAGGTGATGAGGATCACTTGGGAGATATGGACTTTAAGGTAACAGGTACTAAAGATGGTATCACCGCTACACAAATGGATATTAAAGTTGACGGTCTTTCTTATGAAGTGTTAGAGAAAGCTCTTTTGCAAGCCAGAGATGGTCGTTTGCATATCATGGATAAGATTATGGAAACCATGGATGAGCCACGTGCTGATCTTAAACCACATGCACCTCGTATGGAAACCATTATTATTCCTAAAGATATGATTGGAGCTGTAATCGGACCTGGTGGAAAAATTATTCAGGAGATTCAGGCTACTACAGAATCAACTATTACCATTGAAGAAGTTGGTAATACAGGTAAAGTTAGTGTATCAGCAAATAATGCCGATGCAATTAATGCAGCAATGGCTAAAATTAAAAGTATTGTAGCAGTTCCTGAAGTAGGCGAAGTATATAAAGGAAAAGTTAAATCTATTGTTCCTTTCGGTGCTTTTGTAGAAATTATACCAGGAAAAGAAGGTTTGCTTCATATCTCTGAAATTGAGTGGAAACGTCTTGAAAAAGTAGAAGATGCACTTAAAGAGGGTGAAGAAGTGGAAGTGAAGCTGATTGAAGTAGATCAGCGTTCTGGTAAACTAAAACTTTCTCGTAAAGTATTATTACCTCGTCCTGAGCGGAAGCCTAAAAATAACGAATAACAAGTCCAAATGATAATTTAAAAAAAGGCCGAAAGGCCTTTTTTTGTATATTTAATTCTCAATTTATATTGGTTGATATATCAACTCTATAACTTAAAACTTTATAGCAAATATGTTATCATATGATGATTGGATGAATTCCCTGGATGAGAAAGCCGCTAAGCTGCCCAGGGTGCAGGCTACTATTTCCAATTTTCAGGTTTTGCCCCGTTTAGGTAAATTACTGTCGATTAAAGCACAGGATTGCTCCGAATGTAAGTATTATTGGATGAAGCTACAGGAGGCAACCGTTCATCTGGATCAATTTTTTGATGATGGCAATCGCTATTCTGCGGATTTTGATCATCTGGTGGAGGAGATCTTTGGGCATCTAAAAGCACAACATAATTTCAGGCCAAAGGGAATGGTGCTTTCTTTATATACTTTTGCGGGAATGATATTGGGTATTTCTGTTGCCTTATTGTTTGTTTATTTAACCCACATTGGATCCATAAAAGCAGGTGTGGTTTTAGGTTGGCTAATAGGAACCATGGCAGGATGGACTGGCGGAAAAATTAAGGAAGGAAAGATGAGTAAACAAAACCAACTTTTCTGATGTTTTATTGCCTGATAAGAACTTAACTAAGTAAATTTTGTTCTTGAAAACCTATATGTTCGGGCGTTTGTATTTTGCTTATCTGTCAGCAAACATTGGAGCGAAACTTGCAAATAAATTTTAGAAGCAAGTTCTAAATGCTCTTTTTATAGCAATACCAATGGTCGTTATTCATAGGTGAGAATAGAAGATCTGTAAGATAAGTGTTTTATCATACTTGATTTTATCGCATTGCTAAATATATTATAAATAAGGTGTTACGAGTGTTTTGTCTGCTATGTATGCCCATTTTTTTATTAAATATATCTTTATGAACCCAAATTTTATCAACAAAATCGCATGTGTAGCTATTTTTTTTGCGCTCATCGCATGTAACACGAGTCCTAAGATGGAAAAACTTACTTATCCTGAAACAAAAAAAGTAGATACGGTAGATGTATATTTTGGTACGTCAGTATCAGATTCTTATCGTTGGTTAGAAGATGACCGTTCAGAAGAAACGGAACAGTGGGTAGTGGAACAGAATAAGGTAAGCGATCAATTTCTCTCTAAAATTCCCTTTCGTCAGAACATCGAAGATCGTCTGACGCAAATATGGAATTACAGCAAAATGGGTACGCCCTATAAAGAGTCAGGTTTATTGGTCTATGCTAAGAATGATGGATTGCAAGATCAATCAATATATTACTATAAAACGAGTGAAGAAGGAGAAGAGAAAGTGTTGCTCGACCCAAACAAGCTTTCTGAGGACGGAACAGTAGCCTTGAGTACATTCAGCATTTCCAAGGATGGTAAATATCTGGGTTATGCTATTTCTCGCGCTGGATCCGACTGGAGAGAGATTTATGTGAAAGAGATAGAAAGCGGAAAATTACTCGACGACCATATTATGTGGGCTAAGTTCTCAGGTATATCCTGGTATCAACAGGGTTTTTTCTATTCAAAGTTTGATGAACCTGAAGAAGGGGATGAGTTAAAGGGTGAAAATAAAAGCCCTAAACTGTATTATCATGCCTTAGGTGAGCCCATCGATAAAGATGAGGTGATCTTTGCCGACCCTGAACATCCCGACAGAATGGCCAATGCCAGTGTAACGGATGATGCTAGTTATCTGATTATATATCAATCCGAATCGACCAGTGGAAATGCATTATATATTAAGGATCTGACTACAGAAAATTCACCTATTGTAAATGTGGTGAGCGACTTTGAAAATGATCATCGCGTGATTGATCACATAGATGGAGAATTTATTGTTTCAACTAATTATAAAGCTCCTAAAGAGCGTGTTGTTAAGTTTACCATAGATAAGTTAAATAAAGATCAATGGGTTGATGTTATCGCTGAGCAAAGCGATGTGTTAAACGGCATCTCTATTGTTGGAAATAAGTTTATCGGCAGCTACTTAAAAGATGCGCACGATGTGGTTAAGGTATTTGATTTAAAAGGTCAGTTTCTGTATGATGTGGACCTACCATCCATAGGTTCAGCTGGTGGTTTTTATGGTAAAAAGGATGATGAAGAAACATATTTCTCATTTACATCATTCGTATACCCATCTGCTGTATACAAATACGATGTGGTAAATAATAAAACCTCATTGTTTTGGAAACCTGAAGTGGATATTGATTTTGATCAATACGAAACCAAACAGGTGTTTTTTAATAGTAAAGATGGTACTAAAATACCCATGTTTATCACCTATAAAAAAGGATTAAAATTAGATGGAACCAATCCTACCATGTTGTATGGTTATGGTGGTTTTAATATAAGTCTCACCCCATCGTTTTCCGTGAGTCGTATGGTGTTGTTGGAAAATGGTGGTGTTTATGCTATGGTAAATCTTCGTGGTGGAGGTGAATATGGTAAGGAATGGCACCAGGCAGGAACCAAATTCGAAAAACAAAATGTGTTTGATGACTGTATTGCAGCGGCAGAGTATCTGATAGAAGAGAAATATACATCTCCAGAAAAACTGGCCTTGCATGGGGGTTCTAATGGGGGATTGCTGGTAGGCGCAGTGGTTAATCAACGGCCTGAGCTATTTAAAGTATCGTTGCCAGCAGTAGGTGTAATGGATATGTTGCGTTACCATAAGTTTACTATAGGTAGGTTCTGGGCTACCGATTATGGAACCTCTGCAGATAGTAAAGAGATGTTTGATTATTTAAAGGGGTATTCTCCTGTGCATAATATCAAAGCAGAAGTTGCTTATCCGGCTACCATGGTAATGACTGCCGATCACGATGACAGAGTTGTTCCGGCGCACTCCTTTAAATATATTGCAGAGCTGCAGGCTAAGTATACAGGTAATAATCCTGTTCTTATCCGTATTGAAAGTAAAGCAGGTCATGGAGCAGGAAAGCCTACCAGTAAGAAAATTGAGGAGGCAGCAGATTTATGGTCGTTTATGTTTTACTGCATGGGTGAGCAAGTCATGAATTAAAAAATATGTTATTTTCATGATCACAAATAAAAAATCATCCAACAGGTTTGTTGTTATAGAAGGAAATATTGGGGCTGGAAAAACCACATTAGCTACAAAAGTAGCCAATGATTTACAAGCCAGGTTAGTGTTGGAGACTTTTGAGGATAATCCTTTCTTACCGAAGTTCTATAGGGATATGAATAGGTATGCTTTTCCTCTTGAGCTTTCTTTTTTGGCAGCAAGATACCGCCAGTTGAAGGAGGATATGGAACAAGGCGATCTATTCAATAGCCTAATTATTGCTGATTATTACCTGATGAAATCATTTGTTTTTGCAAAAATCACTTTGTCGGACGATGAATTTCAATTGTACAGACAGTTCTTTGAAATGATACGTGGTTTTTCAATCAAACCAGATGTAATGTTTTTTATACATCGCGATGTAGATGTGTTAAAAAACAATATTGTAAGTCGCGGACGGTCCTATGAAATGAATCTGGACGTGAATTATTTACATTCGGTTACCAAAGGTTATTTTGCTTATTTTAAGGAAGTGAGGGATTTTCCGGTGGTAGTGGTGGATGCAACAAAAGCTGATTTTCAAATAGCTGATCATTATAATCAATTTGTTGCATTGTTCGACAGAACCTTTGAAAAGGGCTTGAATAATGTAAAAATAAATTAATAAATTTTGTGATAAATGATAATTTGTTGTAGTTTTAACAATCAGAAGTGTTCAGCCTGGAATCTTGTATTAAAAATTGAGGGTAATTGTTATAATTTTAATAGATTATCTATTTTTGCAATTATTGTAATAGGATGTTTTATATTCTAAAAACATTCTTAAATTTGTGATTGCTAATCGAACGTTAATTGAAAACACATAATTAGTTTAATTATTATGAAAAAAACAAAAATCAATGTTTTTGCTTCAATCGCTCTGGCAGCTCTTCTATCGAGCTGTGCCGGGTTGAATAAAATGAAAAGTGGAGCACAAGATGTAACTTATACTGTTACCCCTGAAGTTTTAGAAGCTCATGCTGGTAAAGTGGATGTTACTGTAAAAGTAAAAGTACC
>JBFHKL010000252.1:0-6108 GCA_041595375.1 Saccharicrinis sp. | reverse complement strand
TTTAACCAATGGCATGGTGATACCCTGAGGCATCTGATCCATATTTTTCATAATCTCATTGTATAGTTTCACCAGGCTTCGTTCAATATCTTCGCCTACATAAAACTGAACAATTAACATCGCCATTTCGGGCATTGACTGAGAGTGCACATATTCAACCCCTTTGATATTTGATATAATTTTTTCTAGGGGTTTTACAATACGCGATTCTACTTCCTTAGGACTCGCACCCGGATATTGAATCATAATATCTGCTATGGGCACATCAATTTGAGGTTCTTCCTCTCTGGGAGTAAGATAGGAACTGTATATCCCTATGATCACGAAGGCTACCATCAATAAAGGTGTTAGCTTCGAGTTTATAAATAATCGGGCCAATGACCCTGCAAATCCTGTTTTCATTTTATTGAAATTAGCCCCTTTGAACTCCATGCTGGAGATATCTTTCAAGGGGTTGGTTATTTTTAAAGATTTTGTTTAGCTTTTCTTGATTTATAGTAGCTTATAGCCATTAAATCATCGGTTTATTGCTTATTGGATGCACTAATATGCAAGCCATCGTATAACCTTTCGTTGGATTGAATAATTAGTTTATCGCCCTTTGAAAGACCAGCTAACACTTCTGTTTGGTCATTGTATTTTTTACCCAGTTGTACCCAGCGAAGTAATGCAGTTCCACTTTCACTCACCGTCCAAACGCCTGAAAGCTGACCCTTGTTAATGATCAGGTCATTAGCTATTAATATCTTATCTTCCATACCTTTGTTAAGTGAAATGTTAGCAAACATACCGCTGCGAATCAGACTTTTTTGTGTATCGGTAGCTTGTAATAAAATACGTGCTTCAAATTGAGCTCCAGAAAGTCGACTCGATGGACTAATATGGGATATAATACCGGGAATGACTTCATTTGAGTTTTTGAGTTTAACCTCCACAGCATCTTTTTTGGTGATGATATTTATTTCTGTTTCGGGAATACGCATAGTAACCTCAAATTCACCTGGCGCTTCAATAGCCATTAATGGCATACCTGGATTGGCCATATCGCCGGCATTAATAAATTTGTCGGTAATGATACCATTGTATGGAGCCTGAATATTAGCATAAGCCAGCGTTTCTTTTATTTGCATCCTGGCATTTTCGGCTGCTGTTAATTGGGCTTTGGTCATTTTATACTGTGTGCTGATATCATCCAGTTCCTTTTTAGTTGCACTTTTGCTTTCGTAGAGTGTGGTAATTCGGTTAAAATCGGCCTCTGCATTTGTAAAAGCAGCTTTGGCTGCCAATATATTGGCTTCTACCTGACTTTGCTGTGCTACTATATCGTTGCTCCGTAATTTAACCAGTAACTGTCCTTTTGTTACATGGTCACCTTCGTTAACCAATACCTTGTCAATTTGTCCCATTATACGCGTACTTAAGGTTGATTTTTTCAGCGATGAAACAGTTCCTGAATAATGATAAGCCTTGGAGGTACTCACATAGGAGACCTCTTGTGTTTGAACAGATACTCCTTTAGTGTTGCCTTCTTCTGCTGGTTTATGCTTACAAGCCTGAAGAACAATTCCTGATGCGATCACAAGCATGAATAATTTTTGGAATTTCATATGTTTATTTTTTATTATTTGCTAAATATTATGCGTTAGATTGATGGATTATTTTAGTTTTGATTCAGAGGAAAGTAGTTCGTATTTGAATACGGCCATATTGTATTCGTAAATGGCATTCAGGTGCTTTAATTGGCTTTCGGCAGAGCTGGCCTCGGCAGATAATAAATCTGAAGTGCGCTACATACCTTGCTTATATCTGTTAGTCCTGATTCGTAAGGATTCATTTGCTTGCTCAGCAGCTGCTTTGTAGGTGAGCAAGTTACTTTCATTGACCCTGATTTTTCTTAGAGCTTGGGAGAGTTCCATATTTCCTTTATCGAGATATTCGTAATAGGCAATTTCTGTTTTTTGGAATTGTGCTTTCGATTTATTGTAGCTTCCTAAATTTTTACCTCCATTAAAAAGTTTCCATTGCAGATTAATTCCAAGCATCCAACTGTTGGATTCAAAACCACCTAAATCAGCATCGTATAAATTATACATACCAAAACTATTTATTCGGGGAACGAACTTCATCAAATCGCTTTTTTTCATTAGTTCTTGCGCTTTCATTCCGTATTGCATAGCCAACACATCAGCACGGTTATTTACCGATGAGATGTTGGTTGGTTTAAAAGTGGTTTTTTCGATGGCATCGGCTACCTCTACTGGTAAGTGAATATCACGGCCTATTAAAAAATTTAGCATCTCAGAAACCGATTTGATTTGGTTCTCTGCTTCTTTTTGTTGTGCATCGAGTTCCAGTAAACGAACCTTTACCGATAAAACATCAGCTTCTTTTAAATAACCTTGTTCCAGATTGTCTTTAGCCATTGTTAAATAGGCTTCAGCTGCCTGATGAGCTTGTTGTATCACGGATAAACTGTTTTTTGCCAATTGTAACCCGAAGTAGGTTTGTTTAACAGCATATATCACATAATCCTTTGTGAATTCGCTCTTCAGTTCTGTGGCCTTAAGGGCTTTTGATGTGGCACTCTTACCCATCCATGCATCCACATTTATAATAGGCTGTTCCACTTTAACTTGGGTAGCAAACATATTATTGGTGCCTGGGTCATTTAATAGCGAGGGGTCAAAATCAGCAGATGTGACCACCTGTTGTTGTAATTTATACATAAATGAATAAAGCGCATCGTTGGTAGAGGTATAGGTCCCTGATAACTCCACAGCAGGTAAAAAAGAAGCATAGGCCTGTTGATTATCGGCCTTGGCACTTTTAACATCTGCTATACTCTTTAATACATCTCTATTGTTTTTTTCAGCCAGATGGATAACTTGTTCCAGTGTAAATACTGCGCTGCTGTCTGTTACTTCTGCCATGAGTGGCTTAAAAATTGCCATACAGAAGAAAAGAATAACGGTTAGTAATTTATTTGTATTCATAGTTGATATATAATTTTCATATTTATGAGTTCAAATATAAATGCAAAAATCTAAATATCCAAGAAAGTAGATATGTAGATATGTTGTGTTTTTGCAATCGCAAAGGTAAAGAGCTTGAATATTAGGGCTTTTGGTTTGAATTATCATATATTTGAAGATGGATAATTAACCTAATTTAACAAATTTCAATAATTTAAGTAATCAATTTACTTAAATTTTTCGATTAATAAAATAAAGAAGTGTATGAATAGTAAGCTGAGAATGAGGCATAAATAAATTGGTTCTGGTTGAAAACGTATATTTATCTGATAGGAAAACATTTTTCCGAATATTCGATCAAAGCATTACTTTTACATTTTAAAAGAAATACATATGAATTTTAATCCTCATATACTCAATAGTAAATCAACAATAAATTGTTCGGGTAAGTTAATGGATGTGTCAACACCCAAGGTAATGGGTATTTTAAATATTACGCCTGATTCTTTTTTTGATGGAGGAAAATATCAGCAACAAAATTCTATTTTGAAAAGAGTAAGGCAAATGAAGGAGGAAGGTGCAGATATCATTGATGTAGGAGCTTACTCTTCTCGTCCGGGAGCAGCCGATGTGCCCGAGAAAGAGGAATTAACCAGGTTGTTTAGTGCCCTTGAATTAATCAGAAATGATGATCCGGAAACTGTTATTTCAGTGGATACTTTTAGGGCAAATATTGCCAGAGAGGTGGTTGAAAAATTTAAGGTAGATATGATCAACGATATTTCGGCAGGAGATATGGACGAAAAAATGTTTGACACCATAGCTGATTTGCAAGTGCCTTATGTAATGATGCATATGAAAGGGACACCTCAAAATATGCAAAATAATCCTGGATATTCCAATGATGTGGTTTATGAAGTGATCGACTATCTGGGCAAGAAAAGTGAAATATTAAAACAAATGGGTGTACATGATGTTCTGGTCGATCCTGGTTTTGGCTTTGGAAAAACACAGGATCATAATTATATTTTGTTATCCCGTTTACACGAACTCAAAGTACTGGAATTACCATTGTTAATTGGTGTTTCTCGAAAGTCAATGATTTATAACTGTTTAAACACTACTTCGGCAGAGGCGTTGAATGGAACGACAGCTTTAAATATGGTGGCATTGCAAAATGGGGCATCTTTTTTACGTGTACATGATGTAAAAGAAGCCAAAGAATGTGTTAAATTGTACGCCAAACTGCAAAATGTAAAAACAGCATGACTTTTTTGGATATACGTTTTATCGATTTGATTGATATTGGTGTTGTAGCCTATCTAATGTACAGGCTCTATAAACTGATACGTGGTACTGTGGCACAGAATATCTTTTTTGGACTGTTTGCATTTGTTGTGCTATGGCTTATCATCAAGTCGTTGAATATGGAATTGTCGGCCACAATTCTGGATAATATTGTAAATGTTGGTGTTATAGCACTTATCGTTGTGTTTCAACAGGAGATTCGTCGTTTCTTTCTTTTGTTGGGGACGCGATATAATTTGTCTAATCGTTTCTCTTTTGAAAAAATATTTCC
Organism: Saccharicrinis sp.; assembly: GCA_041595375.1. Lineage (GTDB taxonomy): Bacteria > Bacteroidota > Bacteroidia > Bacteroidales > Marinilabiliaceae > Saccharicrinis. Next base: position 1,557 of record JBFHKL010000252.1, on the reverse strand, counting down.
CAATCATTCTAGTGGGGTAATGGATTTTTATAATAAACCTATTGTACGTACTTGTCAAAACTTGTCCAAAACCAAAACTGGTGCACTGATTGTCATTTCAAAAAAATCAGAAATGCTTGATTATGTGCAAACGGGAGAGTTGGTTAATGCAGTTATATCCAGCAGGTTACTTGAAAATATTTTCTTTAAAAATAGTCCGTTACATGATGGGGCTGTTATTGTTGCTCAAAATAAGATTAAAGCAGCTGGTTGTATTCTTCCCGTTTCTCAAAGTTTTGATTTACCTAAAAAATTGGGACTCAGACACCGGGCTGCCTTAGGTGTTACTGAGGCAACAGATGCATCTGCTATCGTGGTTTCTGAAGAAACAGGTAAAATCTCTTTTTTTCATGCTGGAGAGATTAATCACGGGGTGAGCTCTGAAGAATTAGAGGAATTATTGAAATCTATCGCTTAGCATGTCGTATATTAGTGTTTATTATGGAAGAAATTAAAATATTTTCTATAGCTACTATTTTAATCTTTAATGTATTTGTTTGGGTAATTCTTCCTTTTGTAATCAGACGCCAGGCTTATCTTAAAAAATACAGATGGTATAAAGTAACTATGCTAAGCATACAGATTATTTTTTCTGTCATTTCTCTTATTGCCTTAATACGATTTATAAACTAGCATAGGATTGTTCTATTTCAACCATACATGCACCCGTGAGTGATGAGAAAATTAAAACGGGTATTGTGGAATTGTTATTTTTAAATTGATAGTTATTTTTTTAAGCCTATTTACTATGAAGATTTGTTTAACAGGAGGTACGGGTTTCTTAGGATCAAGAATTAGCCGTTTTTTTAAGCAAAACGGGTATGAAGTACGTTATGTTACCAGAAATGATTTAAAAGGCTCTTTAGATCGTATTGCTGATAAAATAGAAGGGGTTGATATGCTCATTAATCTGGCAGGTGCTTCTATTCTTAAAAAGTGGACAAAAGCCTATAAAACGGAAATTTATAATAGCAGGATTCAAACTACACAAAAAATAGTGGAGGCATTTGAATTGGTGAAAAGTAAACCTCCTATTGTATTGTCGGCTTCAGCGGTGGGAATATACGATGAGTACGAGGTGCATGATGAGTTTTCTGATCATTTGGCTTCAAATTTTTTAGCAGATGTATGTCGAGATTGGGAAGCAAGTGTTGCTCCTTTAGCCAAAGCTAATGTTCGTTTGGCCATTATCAGGTTAGGTGTAGTGCTCGACAAAGAGGAGGGAGCCTTGGCTAAGATGTTACCGTCATTTAAAATGGGTATGGGAGCTGTTATCGGAGATGGTTATCAGCCCTTCCCTTTTATTCATATCAACGATTTACTCTCAGTCATATGGTATATCTTTAAAAATCCGGATTCACAAGGAGTCTATAATCTGGTAGCTCCTCAAATGGTATCTAATATGGAGTTTTCGAAAACTCTGGGTAAAAAAATCAAACGTCCCGTCTGGTTAAGAATAAGCACTAAGGTCTTGCGTTTTATGTATGGTGATGGGGCAATGATTTTAACGCAAGGTCA
>JBFHKL010000251.1:0-6109 GCA_041595375.1 Saccharicrinis sp. | reverse complement strand
CTTCCGATTACAATACCATGTATTATACCAGAGTGGTAAGAATCAAAGGTGGCGATAGTAAACTGAAACTCTTTAAAGTAACCTACGACGGAAAAGGCTGGGGTAATGAAACGGAATTATCGTTTAATAATGAAGATTATGATTATGGTCATCCAGCCGTATCTCCTGATGATAAATTCCTTTATTTCGTATCTAATCAAAGAGGTGGTTATGGAGGTAAGGATATTTATCGCGTTGAGCGTTTAAGGGGCGGAATGTATGGTAAAATTAAAAATTTAGGTCCTGAGATAAATACCTATGGAGATGAAGAATTTCCTTTTATCAGTAAAGACGGAATAATGTATTTTTCCTCTGATGGGCATATGGGATTTGGTGGACTTGATTTATTTAAAGCAGAATATCAGGAAGGAACATGGAAGAATGTGGAAAATATGTATCAGCCTTTTAATTCTTCTTATGATGACTTTGCCTATTCCATCAATCCTAAAAATCCCGATGTTGGTTTCTTATCCAGTAACCGTAGGGAAAATCAGGATATCATCTGGACAGTTAGTTATACTGGAGAAAAGGAAGACGAGACACCGAAAATAGGTGATGTTATTGATTTAGCTAATTTACCAGAGGAAAAACCTGTTGTAACAGAAAAGCCAAAGGTAGATTTATCTATGTTCCCGTCTTTGTTTTCGGCAAAAGTAAAATCAAGTTTTAATAATGAGCCGGCAGTAGGTATTAAAGTCGATATTATTGATGATGCTTCTGGCAAAGTGGTATGTAAGGGTGTTTCCGATGCTTCTGGTAAATTTAATATCAATATTCCTGATGAATTTAAGAAAGAAGGACAGGAGTTTGAATTGGTATTCTCTAAAGAAGGAGAATTCAACTCAAAACGCATGATCGTAAATATAAAGGAAATAGCTGACTTAAATGATAATGGCTTAAGCATGACTCCTATATTTAATGATGATGTGTTAGATGATATTAGTGGTATGATTTTGTATTATGTGGGTGATGAACTTACTGAAGAAAGTAAGAAAACCTTGGATCGTTTAGCTACCTATTTGCAGCGTAATTCTGAAATAGTTGTTAAATTGAACGCTCATACCGATGCAAGGGGAAATAAACTGGGTAATCTAATGGATTCGCAAAATATGGGAGAGAAGGTAGAAAGTATGTTAATGCAAAAAGGTGTTGATGGAAATGCTACTATTCCACGTGGTTATGGCGAAAGATACATCGTTAATAAATGTGGGCGAGGAAAATTATGCAGCGATGCCGAACATTTGAAAAATAGACGTGTGGAAGTTGTTGTTTGGAGAGTTAAGAAGTAAACGATATTTTTGAGGTTTTAAAATAAGGAAGATGAATACTAAATATATAATATCTCTGACAGCGTTGATGACTTTATGTGTTTTTACATATGCACAAAAAGTGGATAAATTAACTGCTTTGAGAACGTCAAAAAAGATAATTAGCGTTTCTGAATTGTCCCATCAGCCTGATTATGCTATTCAAATTATTGCCTTAAAATACCCGGCAGAAGAACCAGCTTTCTTTAAAAAGGTAGAAGAGGCACGCGAGTTTGATTGTGCCGATGGTTTTGTGCGTTATACTGTTGGTAGTTTTAGTTCGTATAAAGCTGCTCAGGGTGAACTAATCTATTATAAAGATTTAGGCTATCATCAGGCTTTTGTGGTTAATACCTCTGCGTATACTTTAAAGGGTGATCGTAAGCAAAATACTAATTTTATACCTGATCTCAATAAGTCGTATACTATTCAGTTAAGTGCCTTTAGATTTCCTGTCTATTTAAGTTATTTTAAAGGGGTTGATAATGTAATGGAATTTTATTTGAAAGATAAAATCTATCGATATACAGTCGGAAAGTATCCATATAATCAAGCAGTCAGTGATTTAGGAAGATATAAAGCAATGGGCTTTAAGAGTGCCTTTGTAACTGAATTGGATGCTTATTTGCCCTATCAAATCGAATAATATAATTACCTTTGTAAAAAATAGCAAGTCAGTCTATCGCCATTTATGGAGGAAAGTCCGGGCAATATAGGGCACCATGCTTCCTAACGGGAAGATACCCGTGAGGGTATAGTAATGCAACAGAAAATAACCGTCCGACTTGTCGGATAAGGGTGAAAAGGTGAGGTAAGAGCTCACCGGTACTTATGGTAACATAGGTAGCCGTGTATCTTATGGATTGCAAGACCAAATATATCACGATTTCTTCGGATACAGAGCTGCTCGCTTTGATACTTTTGTAGTCGTGAGGGGTAGGTTGCTGGAACTTATGGGTAACCATAAGTCAAGACAAATGATAGACCATCCGTTTTGGATGACAGAACCCGGCTTATCGACTTGCTATTTTTTTATTTAATAAATCCGCATTTTTCACCTATCAATTCTTAAAATCATCGCTCAGCTTTACTATTGATGGTTTTGGTTTTAAGTTTAAAATAAATGTTTGGTTAGTACTTTTTTGATTAAATATAAGTCAGATAGACCTATGGTTTAATTTTTAAATAATAAGATAGCGGCCTCGTCATGGTTTCAATAGGAATGGGTATTATTGTAAAGTTTTGTTGACATGAATAACTTTATTTCAAAAGGTATAAAGTATCTCACCGAGGATATATGGCGAATTCAAAAATTCGAGCTTTCTAAACCTCATGTTATCATCCTAAATGTAATCAGGGTAATTTATTTAGCTATAAAAGGCTTTATTTACGATAAATGCAGCCAAAAGGCTTCTGCCTTAACTTTTTATTCGTTGATGTCTATTGTTCCATTGGTAGCTTTGTTATATGGCATTGCCTTAGGCTTTGGATTTGATGGGACTTTAAAGAGAGAATTAATACAGAATATGACCGGACAGGAGGAAGTACTGTCCTATGTACTTCAAATTGCCGAAGGGTATATAAAAAGTGCTAAGAGTGGTGTTATTATAGGTGTTGGACTGGTCTTATTACTTTGGTCAGTTATGCAGGTCTTAGGAAACATTGAGCAAAGTTTTAATGATATATGGGAGGTAAAACGCTCCAGAAATTTTGCCCGTAAATTTACCGATTATATTGCTTTAATGATTGTGGCATTATTGGTGTTGGTATCCAGTAGTAGTATGATTGTGTCGGTATCCGATAAGTTTAACGATTATGAGGTTCTTAACTCTGTATGGAAAATTATTTCCTCCATAGGTCCTTATTTGCTCATATGTATGGTTTTTACCCTGCTTATAATCATTATCCCTAATACAAGAGTTAATTTTGTTTCGGCATTGGTTGGCGGAGTTGTGGCTGGTGTGCTTTTCCAGGTCCTGCAATATTATTATATCCACTTTATGGTTGGGGTATCGCGATATAATGCCATTTACGGTAGTTTTGCTGCACTTCCTCTCTTCTTATTCTGGATGCAATCGAGTTGGTTAATTGTAATGTTTGGTGCTGAGTTGTCTTTTGCAGTGCAGAATGTAAATAGTTTTGAGTTTGAAGCGGATACAAAAAATGTGAGTATTGAGTATAAGCGTGTAGTCGCTTTGTTAATTAGCAATCATGTTATTAAAAGGTTTGAGAGAGGGGAAGATCCTATTACTGCTCTGGATTTATCCATGACCTTGCTTTTACCTATTCGCTTGGTGAATGAAATATTGTTTGAGCTAACTAAGAGTAAAGTTCTTATTGAAGTGAATATAGATGATAAGGATCACATTGCTTATCAGCCAGCGATGGATATAAGTAAGCTTAAGGTGTCCACTGTTTTACAAATGTTAGAAGGTTGTGGTAGCGGTAATCTTCATTTTCAGGAAACCAACAGTATGAAAAAAATTCAAGAAATAGTGGATGAGTTTAAAGTATTGATGAATAAATCAGAGAAGAATATCTTATTAAAAGATTTATAACGAAAAAAGCTACCAAAAAATGGTAGCTTTTTTTATGCCGGCCGCATCAATTAATGGACTATTTAAACTCCTGTAAACAGGATTTGAGTGTATTAGATCCTCGGTAATCCTCCGTATCATAATGATAACCCGAAGGTGAGGCCCGCCCTTAGATCAAACAACTTAACTCGGTTCTATTGTAGTGTTGAGTTTAACAATCTAAATACAACTGATGCGGTTTACCTTTGTCATAACCGTATTACAAATATAAGTTGTTTTTTTATGCTATCCAAGAAACAATAAGGGATTTGGTGTTTTTTTACGGCAATAAAATCTCTCTTTTATTGCCGTAAATTTGGGGTTCATTTATACAATTCCTTTCTTTGCACGTTACCAGATATTTAGGTTGATTTATGTATACGATAATTGATATAGAGACTACAGGCGGAAATTTTATTAACGGCAAAATTACCGAGATAGCTATTTATCTTCATGATGGAACAAGAGTAGTTGATGAATTCGTTTCCTTAATAAATCCTGAGCAATTTATACCTCCTTATATTTCGCAACTAACAGGTATAACCAACGAAATGGTTCTTCATGCACCCCGATTTTATGAGGTAGCTCGTGATATAGTCAATATTACCGAAGGGCAGATATTTGTTGCTCATAATGCTGCATTTGATTATGGCTTTGTCCAGGCAGAATTCAAAGCTTTAGGTTATGAGTTTAAGCGGGAGAGGCTTTGCACCGTTAAGTTAAGTAGGAGGTATCTTCCGGGTTATTCATCCTATAGTCTGGGTAATCTTTGTACCAATTTAGGGATTGCTAATGATGCCAGACACAGGGCAGCGGGTGATGCTTTAGCTACAGTAGATTTATTTGATATATTATTGAAAAAAAATAAAGGCCTTATCCTGCCTTTAAACGACCATAAATATTTCTCTGCCGATGGGTTGCATCCCCTTTTAACTATAGAAAAGGTGAAAGAGTTGCCACAGCAAGTTGGTGTGTATTATTTTTATAATGAAGACAATGATCTTATTTATATAGGGAAGAGCACAAATATACGCCAACGAGTTTTAACGCATTTGGGTCAGCCCAAAGTACAAAAAGCCATTAAAATGAAAAAGGAAATAGCGCGTGTTGATTATTTCCTTACAGGTAGTGAACTTTTAGCTCTTTTAAGGGAGTCTGCTGAAATAAAAAAGGAAAAACCTATCTACAATAAGGCACAACGTAAAAACCGCTTTAACTTTGGTCTATTTAGTTTTATTGATCGTAAAGGATATGTACGTTTTAACCTATTAAAGAACGATGGCAGAGTTAGCCCCTTAACTTCGTTTGAGAGTATGAAAGAAGGTAAGGAATTCTTATTTAAAAAAGTGGAAGAGTTTGAACTTTGTCAGAAAATGAGTGGTTTATCTGATGCTGTTGGTAGTTGTTTTCAGTATCAATTAAATATTTGTAAAGGGGCATGTATTCATGAGGAAGCTCCTTCATCATATAATAAACGGGCTCAAAAATTAATAGATAACCTTTCTTTTAAATGGGATAGTTTTATTATATCTGATCAAGGACGAAATGAAGATGAACAGTCTGTTATTGTGATAAAGGATGGAAAATATTTAGGGTATGGATGGATAGAAAAAGAATTGCAATTTTCATCAACTGATTCTTTGCTGGATGTCATTTCCTTACAGCAAGATAACCCGGATGCACGTGCCATCATCAATAATCAGTTAAAAAGCAATAAAAATTTGCGGATTTCCCGGTTTTAAATTCTTCTTAAAAAAATGGAGCAAAAAAAAGGCCTCAAAAAGAGGCCTTAAAGTATATTATTTGTTCAAATATTTCGATAATGTTTCCATTAATATCTGTAATCGAATAGGTTTTGCTAAATAATCATCGCAACCTGCTTCTATACATTTTTCCCTTTCGCCCGACATAACATGAGCCGTTTGTGCAATAATGGGAATTTTACCATTGATTTTTTTAATTTCACGAGTTGCTGTGTAACCATCCATAATAGGAAGTTGCAAATCCATCAGTACTAGGTCAATTTCATTTTCCTTGTACATATCTATGGCTTCTTTACCGTCTTTTGCCCATAAAATTTTGGCATTGGTTTTACGTAAAGCCGCATCAAAAAAAATCTTGTTTGTATCAACATCTTCTACAACAAGAATTACCTTATCTCCCCAGTTTTGGTTTAGAGAACTACTT
>JBFHKL010000250.1:0-6116 GCA_041595375.1 Saccharicrinis sp. | reverse complement strand
ACGCTGCAAATTATTTTTACAAGCGTATTGAATTTGAGGATGGAGACGAAACATCAGATTTGTCAAATAACCTTACTTACGATTGGGGCTATGGACAGGGTACTGTTTCTGCTGCCACACAAGATGACGATTGGGATGATAATTATACCTATATACGTTATAATAACCAGCTGATTGAAAAAGCTGATGAATATAGCGGCGATTTCTCAGAGATTGAAGAATCGGTGGGGGCTGCCTACTTTTTTAGGGCATGGCACCACTGGAAGTTGCTGAAAAAATTTGGGGGAGTACCTATTGTAACTCGTGTTTTGGATGTGGATTCAGAGGAGGTTACCGGACCACGTAACAGCCGTTACGAGGTGGTGTACCAGATTTTGGAAGATTTGGATTTGGCCATTGATTATTTACCTGCCTTTGATGAGATTTCGGATGATGATTACGGAAAAGTATCTGTAGAAGCTGCCAGATCATTAAAAGCGCGTATATGTCTTTTTGAAGCGACTTACGAAATGTATGCCGATTTGGATTATTTAGATGGAGATGGTAGTTCTGCTGGTGCTGGTACAACAAAACCAACGGATTATCCAAGTACTACAGAAATGTTGACAGAGGCTAAGACTCAGGCTGAAGCTGTCATTAATACAGGAACTTTTGAATTATGGGATCATCAGGCTGATATGGGTTCAGCTTATAGCGATGAGTTTAGTGAAGAATATAACGATAGAACTTTATTTTATCTTTTCTGTTTGGAAGATGCGCAGTCTAATCCGGGAGGTTATTCAAAGGCGAGTAATAATGAATATATTTTCCAAACGATATACGATTATACATATGCACAGATTAATGAGAATCTTACGCACTCGAAACCACATACACCATCGCGTAAATTAATGGATATGTATTTATGTACAGATGGTTTGCCTATTCAGTTTTCAAGTGTCTTTGATACGGATACCGCTTTTATTAATATGACCGGAGAATTCCAAAATCGTGACCTTCGTTTGGTTGGTTTGGTTCAGGAGCCACTTAAAGAGTACTGGGGATGGGGTAACAGTACCAATGGAGGTGGTGCCCAATATGGTGTTTCTTTTGATGATGCAGGAACGGATTATGATTATACCTATGTGCCTAATTTGGATAGTCCTTCTAACTCTCGTAACCTGGGATATACAGGACGTAAGTTTACCACTGAGCATATTGAACGTGAAACACAAGAAGAGTCGTATAACTACCCATTGATTCGTTATGCTGAAGTATTGTTAATTTATGCGGAAGCTACTTGCGAACTAGGAGGTGGAACTATTTCAGATGATGATTTAGATAAATCGATTAACCTCATCAGAGCGCGTGCAGGCGTAGCTGATTTATCCAACGACTTAATTGCTCCATACAGCGACCTTACCATGTTAGGTGAAATTCGTCGTGAGCGTGCCATTGAGCTATTTGGAGAAAATTTCCGATTTGATGATTTAAAACGTTGGGGTATTGCAGCTGAAGAACTGGGTTACAATATCTGTGTTACCTATATTCAGTATGATGGAACAAGTTGTGAATATGAAACTGTTGAAAATCCTAAGGATCCAGGAAATCTTATTTATGACGAAAGTGTTTGGACCTATGGTTTAACTACAGAAGAAGAAACTCCTTCGACCTATGCGGGTATCGCCAGTACGAAGCCGGGTGCTTTAATTATTAGTCCATCTTCCGATCGTTTGTTTTCAACACGACATTATTTGGATGCGATTCCTACTGAGCAAATTGACTTGAACCCTGATTTAGTCCAGAATCCTGGTTGGTAAGCTAAGTTCTAATAAAGGATAATTTTTTACAGCCGATGGTACTCCTTAAAGGTTGCTGTCGGCTGTTTTAATATTAGTTACCTATTAGATGTAACACTAAATAGATGCACTTGATTTATTACCCTGTGCAACATTTAACGGATACAATGATACTTTTTGCCTATTTGAATGATGCTGATTTACCTATTCTTGCAATAGTTAACCATTATCAATTATCGTAAAGACAAAACATTAAAGGATGAAACGAGCCATTAATAAAAAAATACAAAAGGAGAATAATTATTTACTATCGAGTTCCCTGTCTGATGACGGACAGGTATATGGCAAAAGGCAAAAGAAAGTAAATTATAGACACATGAATATATTAAAAATTGCAATAGTTAGTTTGGTCATGATATTATTCTCGACCTCGTGCACAAAAAAGGAGGCGAAAGACGAATTTGATGCAGCTAAAGTGTTGAATAGTTGTGTGGAGAAGACCAAAGATAATTTGGCTAGTCTCCCTGCTAATGATAGTCTTCCTCGTAATATTTTACAAGGTCAAACAGAATGGAATATGGTGGGGATTCATGATTGGTGTAGTGGTTTCTGGCCAGGATTATTATGGTATGCCTATGAGGCATCAGGAGATCAGGAAATTTTAAACAGTGCCAAAAAATACACTGAGTTATTGGAAGGTGTACTCGATGTACCTGTCGATAATCATGACTTGGGTTTTATGTTGTATTGCAGTTATGGTAACGGATACCGTTTAACAAAGGATTCTGCATACCATCATTTTTTGCTTACAGCTGCTGATTCACTGGCTACTTTATATAACCCAAAGGTAGGTACTATTCTTTCGTGGCCTACGATGGTTAAAAAAATGAATTGGCCACATAATACTATCATTGATAATATGATTAACCTGGAATTGCTTTTCTGGGCTTCTAAAAACGGAGGGAGCCAGGAATTGTACGATATGGCAGTTAGTCATGCAACAACTTGTATGACTACTTTAATACGTCCCGATTTTAGTACCTATCATGTGGCGGTTTTTGATACCACTGATGGTCATTTTATAAAAGGTGTTACCCATCAGGGCTATGCCGATGATTCACAATGGGCTCGTGGCCAAGGATGGGGTATTTATGGCTATACTTTGTGTTACCGCGAAACCCAAAAAGAAGAGTTTTTGGAGACCGCTCAGAAATTAGCCGATGTATTTTTAAAGCGCTTACCTGAAGATGGTATTCCTTATTGGGATTTTGATGATCCGAATATTCCCAATGCACCTAAGGATGCTTCTGCTGCTGCTGTTGCTGCATCAGGCTTATTAGAGCTGTCCTCTTTTGTTAAGGATCAGGAAAGTAAAGAAAAATATAAAAATGCTGCCGTTAACATGATAAAAAAACTATCCTCTTCGGAGTATATGAGTGGGGATAAAAATAAAGCCTTGTTATTACATTCTACAGGTCATAAACCTCATCATTCCGAGATTGATGCCTCTATAATCTATGCCGACTATTATTTTATGGAAGCTTTAATGAGATTAAACAAAATGGAGGAAAAATAAAAGTCTTTCATAAAGAAGTGTAGAACGTATCTTATTTTTAGAGGTGTTTATTTAAATTCGTCGATTTCTAATTCATGAAACGAGTCATGATAAAGTTTTTTCCACACAACTTCTCGCGGTAAATGCGGGACAGGCTATGTGCCCATTAAAAGAAAAATTATAAATACATGAGAGAAGTGCTGTATGCAGCTTATTAAATAGTTTTTAATGATTAAAAATCCCTTAACATATCTGTTTTTGATGCTGATGATGTCCTTGCAGATGACCTGCGATGGGCAAAATTCAATATTTAGTAATCTTAAACCTGCTCCTGTTAATGGAGGATTTGAAATGAAAGATTATTGGGTGTGGGGAAGTTCTGTGATTAAAGGGGATGATGGTCTGTATCATATGTACGCTTCCCGCTGGCCCAAATATCTTCCTTTTCATCCCGGCTGGATGATTGCTTCTGAGATTGTTCATGCCGTTTCAGATACTCCGCAAGGTCCTTATGCCTTTAAAGATATAGCTTTAGGAGCCAGAGGAGCTCAATATTGGGATGGACGATCGTGCCATAATCCCAAGATTGTAAAATTTAAGGATACGTATATTCTTTATTATATGGGTTCTACACACCCTTTTGAAGAGATAAACCAAGATAATGCAAATCAACTAACTCTTGATAGTAAATGGTGCATCACAGGAAGATGGCAAAAGCGAATTGGAATGGCCACTTCGCATAGCCCTAATGGACCATGGAAAAGATTACCCAACCCTATATTAACCACCAAGCCTGACTCTTTTTTTAGTTTTTTGACCTCTAATCCATCGCCCTTGATCAAGGACGATGGTTCAGTTATTTTGCTATTTAAGGGTAGAGGCTATCAAAAAGATGGAATAAAGCATAGCGACATGAGTATAGGTGTCGCTACTGCTCCATCCTTTGATGGCGATTATCAGGTAATGGGTGATAATCCCTTGTTTTCGGTAAATCATCTGGGAGAAGTGGAGGATCCGCACCTTTGGAAGGGTAGCAATGGCTATCATATGTTGGCCAAAGATCAACAGGGACATATTACCGGAGAAAAAGGGGCTGGGGTGCTGGCTCATTCCAACGATGGTATTCACTGGGTGTTAGATGAAAACCCCCGAGCCTATACAAAATCAGTGCAATGGAATAATGACCAAATCATTCAGCAAGGACAGTTAGAACGTTCTTTTGTGTTAGTTGAAAATGGTGAGCCTAGCTATCTGTTTTTTGCCACAATGGACGGTCCCGGAGGATTTGAGAATGCAACAAAATCATGGAATATGGTAATTCCCTTAAAATAAATAAATATGATGACTAAAATTTGGCCAGTAGTGTTTTTTGCTTGCGTTGTGGTTTTTCAGAGCTGCTCGAATAAAGCAACGGAGATCTTTGTGAGTGAGAAAGATGAGATGCCTGGCGTACTGAGTTATCGGTCATTAAAAGAAGCCATTGATAAAGCCTATCAGCTTAAACAAGTGGATAGCACTACTGATATTGTGATTCATATTCAGCCCGGAAATTATTATCTAGCAGAACCTATCGTTATAAGCCCCTTGCTAAAGGGTTTAATAATCAAGGGCGAAGGAAGTGATGTGGTAAGCCTGAAAGGATCGCTTGAGTTAAATGTAAAATGGGAACAGTATAATGAGAATATTTTTGTTTGTGATTTAGAAAAAGATACAGCCTTTGATCAGCTTATAGTCAATGGTAAAACACAAATTTTGGCCCGTTATCCGGATTATAACGAAGAGGGTGGATATTGGCAGGGCTATGCTGCCGATGCCATTTCAAAAGAAAGAATTAAAACATGGGAGCACCCCAAAGGAGCCATTTTTCATGCCATGCATAAAGGTAAGTGGGGAGGGTTTCATTACCAGGTAGTTGGAGCTAATGAAGAAGGCGAACCTATACTGGAAGGTGGTTTGCAAAATAATCGTCCATCCAAACCTCATGATGAATATCGAATGGTTGAAAATGTATTTGAGGAACTGGATAGTCCAGGTGAATGGTATCTGGATAAAGAAAATAAAAAAATGTATTACTGGCCTGCAAGTGGAGTAGATATTTCATCAGCTGTTTTTGAAGGTGTTGTACTTAAAAGCCTGATTCAAATAACAGGGAATGAACAGCATCCTGTAAAAAATATTACCATTGAGGGCATCCGTTTTCAGCATACACAACGTACTTTGTTTGAAAAATATGAACCGCTATTGCGTAGCGATTGGACAATTTATCGTGGAGCTGCTATTTTTTTCGAGGGTGCCAAAGACTGTGCATTAAATAATTGTGAGTTTACTAACCTGGGTGGTAATGTGGTTTTTGTGAGTGGATATAACCGTAACATTACAATTCAAAATAATCATATTCATGATTGCGGAGCAAGTGCTATTTGCTTTGTAGGTGATGCCTCAGCTGTGCGTTCTCCTTCGTTTCAATACGGAAATTTTGTTCCTGGAAATGAAATGGATACTGTGCCGGGACCTAAAAATAATTTATACCCTAAAGGTTGTATGGCATTTGATAATCTGATTTATCGTATAGGGAGAATTGAGAAACAAAGTGCAGGGGTGCAAATTTCTATGGCTATGGACATCACTGTTAGTCATAATAGTATTTACGATGTGCCAAGAGCAGGTATCAATATTGGGGATGGCACCTGGGGAGGCCATATACTGGAATATAATGACGTGTTTAATACTGTATTGGAAACAGGCGATCATGGTTCGTTTAATTCCTGGGGGCGCGACCGTTT
>JBFHKL010000249.1:0-6125 GCA_041595375.1 Saccharicrinis sp. | reverse complement strand
GTGAATTAAAATTAATGCCATGTTTTTATTAACACCAGATCCCGGTTTAGTCTTTTGGACAACTCTTACCTTTGGTATCTTAGTTTTTGTGCTGCGCAAATATGCATGGGGACCTATTCTGAATGCCTTAAAAATAAGGGAAGAGACCATCGCATTGTCTTTAGAGTCTGCAGAAAGAGCGAAAGCTGAAATAGAGACTTTGGCCAAGGTGCGTCAGGAAACAATGGATGCTGCTAAAAATGAACGTGATGAATTACTAAAGGAAACACGAGAATTAAAGGAGCAGATTGTTAATGAGGCCCGTCAGCACGCCAAATTTGAAGCAGATAAGCTGATTGTTTCTGCCCGTAAACAAATTGAAGCAGAAAAAAATGAAGCCGTACGTGAACTTAAAACGCAAGTGGCTGAGTTGTCTGTTGAGATTGCCGGTCTTATTCTGGAATCTGAATTAAAGTCAGATGCAAAACAAAAAGAACTCATTGATAAGTACATGGAAAAGGTTAATTTTAATTAATTACACAAATCAGCATGGATAATAGTTTAATATCCGTACGTTATGCTAAGGCATTATTTCTTTTAAGTAAGGAAAAGGGGATTGTAGACAACGTGTATAACGATATGTTGATAATCTCTGAGCAATGTAAAAATACACCGAACTTTAGTGCACTGCTCCATAGTCCCGTTTTTAAACCTGCAGATAAGAAAAAAGCTTTTAATACTATTTTTGGCAAGTACCTGAATCCAATTAGTTTGAAGTTTTTAGGACTTGTAGTAGATAATAGGAGGGAAGTTTTATTGTCCGATATTTCGCGTAATTATATTGATGCATATAAGAAGCAGATTGGCTTGAAAACAGCTTTTCTTTACACCGCGTTAAAGCTAGATGACGATTACGTTAATGAAGTGAGGATTTTGCTCGAAAAAGAACTGAATGCACGAGTAGAGTTGCATGTAAGTGTTAGGGATCATCTGATAGGAGGGTTTATTCTGATGGTGGATGGGAAAATGATGGATGCCAGTATCTTCAATAAACTGAAAGTATTTAAAAATAAACTATTAAGTTAGTAATTAGAACAGAGTTCATTTGAGTTCTGCAGATAGTTAAATGGTTCATATGTTGTTCGTTGTCTATTCTAAGATCTAAGAATATGATCAGCAGCATTAGTTCATTAAAGTCTGCACTTCCTGTCTGCTAACAGGCAGGTAATGATCTATTATAAAATTGTACCAATGGAAAATATTAGACCTGCCGAAGTTTCGGAATTATTAAAAAAGCAAATTGAAGGTTTTACCAGTAATGTTAATCTTGAGGAAGTAGGTACCGTGCTTCAGGTCGGTGATGGTATTGCCCGTGTATATGGTCTGAACAATGTAAGAGCTAATGAGCTTGTAGAGTTTGAGTCGTGTAAAGGTGTGGTTTTAAATCTTGAACAGGATAATGTGGGGGTGGTTTTATTAGGAGCATCTCATTATATTAAAGAGGGTGATATTGTTAAAAGGACAGGACGAATTGCCTCTGTTAATGTGGGTGAAGGCATGCTTGGCAGGGTTATTAATACCAATGGTGACCCTATTGATGGTAAGGGAAAAATTGAGGGTGAACTATTTGAGTTTCCCCTTGAGCGTAAAGCACCGGGTGTTATCTTCCGTCAGCCTGTAAAGGAACCTATGCAAACCGGTTTAAAAGCTGTGGACTCTATGATTCCTATCGGAAGAGGCCAGCGCGAGTTGATTATTGGTGACCGTCAAACGGGGAAAACGGCTATCGCCATCGATACAATAATTAATCAAAAAGATGGTTTTGAAAATGGTAATCCTGTTTATTGTATTTATGTAGCTATAGGGCAAAAGGGGTCTACAGTAGCTCAGATTGTAAATACACTGGAGAAGCATGGAGCTATGCAATATACAACGGTGGTTAGCTCAACTGCTGCCGACCCTGCTGCCATGCAGTTTTATGCACCTTTTACCGGAACCGCACTTGGGGAGTATTTTCGTGATACAGGTCGTGCAGCACTCATTATTTATGATGATTTATCTAAACAAGCTGTTTCATACCGCGAAGTATCTCTTTTATTGCGTCGTCCACCAGGACGTGAAGCTTATCCCGGGGATGTATTCTATTTGCACTCTCGTTTATTAGAACGAGCTGCAAAGATTATTAATTCAGATGAGATTGCTGCTAAAATGAATGATTTGCCTGATTCGATCAAAGGCAAAGTAAAAGGTGGAGGGTCGTTAACAGCATTGCCTATAATTGAAACACAGGCAGGTGACGTATCAGCCTATATTCCAACCAATGTTATTTCTATCACTGACGGACAAATTTTTCTGGAGGGTGACTTATTCAATGCAGGTGTTCGACCTGCTATTAATGTGGGAATATCGGTGTCCCGAGTAGGAGGTAATGCCCAAATTAAATCCATGAAAAAGGTGTCAGGAACCTTGAAATTGGATCAGGCTCAATATCGTGAATTAGAAGCATTTTCCAAATTTAGTTCCGATCTGGATCCGGCCACAAAATCGGTTCTCGACAAGGGAAGGAAGAACGTAGGTTTACTTAAGCAACCTCAGTATGCACCTGTTAAAGTAGGTCATCAGGTGGCCCTTATCTATTGTGGAACGCAGGGATTGCTGAGTGATGTTGCCGAGAATCAGATTAAAGAGTTTGAGCAAAGTTTTATCGATGATATGGAAATGCAGCATAAAGATGTGATTGTACGATTAGCTAATGGAATTATTTCTGATGCTGAAACTGAAGTGCTTCAAAAAGTAGCCGCTGATGTGACTCGCAGGTTTGCTAAGGTTGAGAAATAAAATAAATAGCGCATGCCCAATTTAAAAGACATAAAAACCCGTATCGAATCGGTTAAGACAACACGACAGGTTACCAGTGCTATGAAAATGGTGTCGGCAGCCAAGCTTAAAAAGGCTCAGGATAATATTGCAAAGGTGAGGCCTTATGCCGATAAGCTTAATGATATTGTTTTTAATATTGTTAATTCATTGAATGAAAATCATACTATTCCATTGGCGCAGAAGCGAGAGGCAGATAGGATATTAGTGGTTATGATTTCTTCCAACAGGGGTTTGTGTGGAGGTTTCAATTCCAGTATTGTAAAAGAAGTTAACAACCTGGTTCGAAATACCTATTCTTCGCATTTTAAAAATGGTTTTATCGATGTGCTATCTATTGGTTCACAGGGGCAAAAGTTGTTGAAATCGGCAGGTATTAAGTGCGTTAAAGAGTTTAATGATATTTATAATGATATTAATTTCACCTCGGTTGAGTCTATTTCTCAGGGTTTGATAAGTGCCTTTCTGTCAAAGGCCTACGATAGGGTGATATTAGTGTATAATGAATTTGTAAACGCTGTGGTGCAAAATGTTAGTGTATCTCAGTTTTTGCCTTTGGAACTTCCAGAAGCGGACCGTTCCTACGCAACTGAATATCTGTATGAACCTAATCAAAACGACCTGATTAATGAGTTAGTGCCAATGACCCTAAAGACCATGTTTTTTAAGGCTATATTAGAGTCGGTTGCCTCAGAACATGGTGCGCGTATGACCTCGATGCATAAGGCGACAGATAATGCAACTGATTTAATCGGAGATCTTGAATTAAGTTATAATAAAGCCCGACAGGCTTCTATTACTAATGAAATACTTGAGATTGTGAGTGGAGCAGAGGCTCTTGCCAAATAAGCATATAAATAATTTAGTAGTCCTGTCGATATCCATCAACAGGACTTTGTCTTCTTTATCAGCGTTGGGATCAGTTATCAGGATAAGGTTAAAGTCTATTTGCTTTAGTTAGTTCAAATATTTCCTCTTTTATACTTTAATTATCATCTACCTCTTTCAGCACTCATAAACTATTGTTGCTTTTCATGTATGGTCCTCCTTCACTTGCTAATTGTTACTTTGTGCTTATTTATGTTTGCAGTGGAGCTATTATACTTACATGAGTTAAGAATATACTTGACAGCATATGTGGGCAGAGAACTAATGTGTATTTACCCTATCTTTTTTATGGGCTATTGGCAATATCGAGAAGTATAGTTCTATAAATTGTATAGTGCTATTAATTTTTACAGGTATTTTACGAAACCATATGTCAATATGGAATAAAATTGATCAAAAATGCGTTGTTTTTTCGCAGCTTCAGTTTTTGCAATTAAAATGTTACTATTTTTATACCTTGAATTTATTAATATCACTTTTATAAAGTGATTTAACTTAAAATAACGGTCTCGAAATGGATTATTCCTTAATTGATTTGCTAAAATTAGTCGGCGCAATCGGTTTATTCTTATATGGAATGAAGCTGATGAGTGAGGCACTTCAGAAAGTGGCTGGTGCTAAAATGAGGAGTATATTCGCTGCGATGACCCGGAATCGTTTTTTAGGTGTTTTAACAGGGCTTCTTATTTCTGCTACCATTCAATCTTCAAGTGCCACTATATTAATGGTGGTTAGTTTTGTGAATGCAGGATTGGTTTCATTGGTAGAGTCCATCGGAGTGATTATGGGAGCCAATGTAGGTACTACTGTTACCGGCTGGCTCATTTCCCTTTTTGGCTTCCGGTTTAATTTTACAGAATTTGCTCTTCCTCTAATGGCTGTTGGTTTTCCTCTTGTATTTTCAAAAGTTCAACGTCATAAATCATGGGGAGAAGCCATTATAGGATTCTCTATCTTATTTATGAGTCTCGATTTTATAAAAACCACTATTCCGGATATTGATAGTAATCCCGAGCTGTTGAGTTTTCTATCGAGTTATACTAACCTGGGTTTTGTTTCGGTACTTATATTTGTATGTATAGGTAGTTTGTTAACCGTCTTAGTGCAGTCTAGTGGCGCAACCATGGCTATTACCTTTGTTATGTGTAATCAGGGTTGGATACCCTATGAATTGGGGGCTGCTATGATATTGGGAGAAAATATTGGTACCACTATCACACCAAATATAGCGGCTACCATAGGTAACATATCTGCAAAGCGTACGGCCAGAGCGCATTTGATTTTTAATTTACTGGGAGTAGCCTGGATGCTCGCCGTCTTTACTCCCTATACCCAATTTATCGAAAGATTTATTACCAATATCAATGCCGTTTCTGTAAAAAATCCGCAAGCTTTAATTCCTTTTGCATTGGCCTTGTTTCATACCTCGTTTAATGTGTTGAATTTATTGTTGTTTATTGGCTTTGTTCCTTTTATTCATCGTATTATTATTCAATTTGTTCCTGATAAAGGAGAAGAGGGCGAAGAGTTTAAATTGCGTTATATTACCACTGGTCTGCCTTCTAATTCGGAGCTTTCTATTATACAGGCAAAGAGAGAATTGCAATCTTATGCCAAGCATGCCAGTAAGATGTTGGGATTTAGTATGAAACTTTTCCATGAAAATAATGAGAAAAAGTTTAGTCATTTGTATGCCAGAGTAGAAAAATATGAATGGATAAGTGATGATGTTGAGGTGGAAATTGCCAATTATCTCGCCTTGGTATCGCAAGGCAATTTTAGCGAATTAAGTCGAAGAAGAATACGTGCAATGCTTAAGTTGGTTAGTGATTTAGAAAGTATTGGTGATAGCTGTTATATCTTGTCGCGCATTATTAACCGTTTGCATAAAAACAAAATAAAATTCTCGGTATCGATGATCGAAAGACTGGATATAATGCTTGGTTTGGTTGATAAATCACTCATGATCATGCGTCAGAACTTAAACAGAGATGAGAAGAAAATTAAGCTGCAAAAGGCGCAGGAGTTAGAAGATGAAATCAATAAATATAGAGAGAAGCTTAGTGCTGAGCATGAGGAAAATTTGAAGGCTAATGTTTATTCGGCAGATGCTGGCCTTATATATGCTAATATTTTTAATGAATGCGAGAAGATTGGTAATTATGCCATTAATGTGAGTAGGGCTTTATATGAGTCTTGATTTTAATTTTTTAATAAAGAAAATTTTTAAAGGCTTTACCTACAGTCTCCTTTTAAAAAAAATAGTGTTATTCTTCACTTGTTTTAAAGGTCAACAAAGACTGTCTTAAAAGTTAAATTTAAACTTTTAAGACAGTTGTTTTAGTAATTCAATGTTTTTCGCGTTACTGCCATAAAAATAT
>JBFHKL010000248.1:0-6132 GCA_041595375.1 Saccharicrinis sp. | reverse complement strand
GGTCTGTGAAATTAAAAATCATAATGTATCCTTTATTGTAAAAATATGAATACAAAGCTTCAAAGTTTTATCGCAAGAAACTATACGCTATTGTGGAGACGGATACTGTAAATACAAAAAAGAGTTTTGTACTTTGAAATAAAAAAAGCCTTCAACCGAAATTAATCAGCTGAAGGCTTTATGCAGTATGGTATAATGTTTTTATTCTGCTATGACTACAAAATAGTTTTTCTTTCCTTTCTGGAACAACAAATATTTATCATTTAACAGATTCTCAGTATTGATTATCATCTCAGCAGCAGCTATTTTTTCTTTATTTAAACTAACTCCACCGCCTTTAATGGTTTTACGGGCTTCGCCTTTGGAAGGGAAAATTGCTGTTTGAACAGCCAATAACTCCAAAATATCTATTCCTGTTTCCACCTCTGATTTTGAGATATTAAAAGTAGGTACTCCTTCAAATACAGATAAGAAAGTATCTTCATCAATTTTCTTTAAAGCTTCCATGGTTGCTTTACCAAATAATATCTGGCTTGCTTCTACCGAAGCGTCATAAGCTTCTCTACCATGAATCATAACAGTAACTTCTTCGGCCAGTCTTTTTTGAAGAGCCCTGGTGTGAGGAGCTTCTGCATGTTCTTTGACCAGAGCTGCTATTTCTTCCTGGCTTAACAGGGTAAATATCTTAATGTATTTTTCAGCATCAGCATCAGAAGTGTTGAGCCAAAACTGATAAAATTTATAAGGGCTGGTTCTTTTAGGGTCTAACCAAATATTCCCCGATTCTGTTTTGCCAAACTTACCTCCATCGGCTTTTGTAATTAAAGGGCAAGTCATGGCATAGGCTTTACCTTCTTCTTCCTGAGAACTCATTCTTCTGATCAATTCGGTTCCGGTAGTGATATTTCCCCATTGATCTGATCCTCCCATTTGTAATTTGCATTGGTATGTTTTATACAAATGATAAAAGTCGGTTCCTTGAACCAATTGGTAGGTGAACTCTGTAAATGAAAGTCCCGAATTAGATTCACCACTAATACGTTTTTTCACAGAATCCTTAGCCATCATATAATTTACAGTAATATGCTTACCAATATCACGAATGAAACCAAGGAATGAGAATTCCTTCATCCAGTCGTAATTATTCACCATTAAGGCTTGGTTTTCAGCTCCGCTCTCAAAATCCAGAAACTTACTTAATTGATTTCTCAAACAGTTTTGGTTGTGACGTAAGGTTTCTTCGTCTAATAAGTTACGCTCATCCGATTTTCCGGATGGATCACCTATCATACCTGTAGCTCCGCCTACCAATACAATAGGTCTGTGTCCACATACCTGAAGGTGTTTTAGCATCATTACCGATACCAGGTGTCCAATATGAAGAGAATCGGCGGTTGGATCAATGCCCACATAAGCCGTTGTCATTTCTTTTTGTAATTGTTCTTCCGTTCCCGGCATCATATCGTGAATCATGCCACGCCATTTCAGTTCCTCAACAAAATTCATGTTTATATTTTTGAATTGTATTTTCTATTTTTTTAAATAAAGGGCAAAGATAAGTAATTAGATGAATAGATATAAGTGAAAAGGTAAAAGTCTAAATATAAAATGATCAGCAAGCTTAGCTATGTGGTGGTTGTAATTACCTCCTGCATCTTATTTTTAGCATCTTCTTTATCAAAATTCAGGTATGGAAAAACACGTGGTGCAAACTCTCCAAGAGGTTCATACAGGATGGAGCTTTCACGCGTTTGTTCTGGAATAATATTAAATGTTTTATCAAAGGATACAAAAACTGCCATCACAATGCTGAGTATAAAGCCTATTTTTACCAGGGAAAATAAGGCACCCATAATACGATTAATAAAACCCAGTGCCACGGCTTCAACCAGTTTATTAACGCCTTTGGCAATGAGATGCACTCCGATAACGATGGCAATAAAAGTTAAAATAAATGCGATGATTCCAATATAAGAGTTGGAAAAATGCTGGGTAAGCCATTGTTCGGTGAAACTGGAAAATTTAATGGCGCCCAAAACGCCTAAAACCAAGGCTGCCAGCGAGGCCAGTTCGATGATTAATCCATTTCTAAATCCCCTGATAATAGCCAGTATAAGGATAATTCCTACAACAATATCAAAATAGTTCATCACTTATTTTTTTGCTAAAATAAGCTAAATTTTCACTTTTTTATTACTCTTGACGGGACTATTTGCATTATGTTTAGCGTGTCAGCTGATTGCCTATTCAAACAATTTCAGTTGTTCAGGTCTTTTTTCTGATGATTCCAGTTCGAGTAGTTTTTTCTTGGTGTGAAGTCCTCCTGCATAACCTATTAATTTGCCATCAGAACCAATAACTCTGTGACAAGGTACTATAATAGAAATGGCGTTGGCACCATTAGCCGAGGCTACTGCGCGTATGGCTTTTGGGTTACCCAGTTGTCTTGATAATTCCAGATATGAGGAGGTACTGCCATAGGGGATTTGCATCAGCTGTTTCCACACCTGTTGCTGAAAATCGGTCCCTGTTAGTTCTAAGGGAATATCAAATTGTGTTCTCTCAGCTGAAAAGTAGGCACTCAATTGCCGGGTGGTTTCTTCAATTATTGCAGATGACCCGATTTTGTATTCAGCACCTAAGCCTTTTTGTATCCTTTGATCAATGGTATGTCGCATTTTACGATAACGCCAATCGCACAGGCATAGGTGATTATTATAGGAACCTATAATTAACTCCCCAAAAGATGATTGATAAGTTGACGTGATAATGTAAGGCATCAGTACGAAAATAAATTGGCTTTTAAGAAGTAGCCTTAATTTTTATAGCTATGTGTTGAAAGATTCCTAAGAGCCATTAATCTCTTGTTTAGGGTTTAGCTTAAAGTTTTGAGTCAATTGTTTTCAGTCGTCAGCAGCTAAAAAGCATACTGATGACTGAAGTATGCTAACGCTCATAGGTCTCAACAAAAGAAGTACAGTCTGCATATTTTTCTTTTATTTCATCCAGGTATTGGTGGATCTCTTCTGCAGTGTTAGCGCGTAAGATTTTGATTTTTAAATCTCTAAAATCTCTTAGTCCTTTAAAGGTGATTGCCAGATGGCGTCGCATATGCAAGATGCCACGTCTCTCTTCTAACCATTCTATACTGTTGTTCAGATGCTCGCGTATCATCTCTACATGTTCAGGTATTTTAGGTAAAGGCAGTAATTCGCCAGTATCCAGAAAATGACGCACCTCGCGAAAAATCCAAGGACGACCAATGGAAGGACGCCCTATCATGAGCGCATCAACACCATATCTGTCGAGATAAAGCTTTGCCTTTTGCGGGTTGGTTAAATCTCCGTTTCCAATAATGGGGATGTGCATACGTGAATTATTTTTCACTGCTCCAATCAAGGTCCAATCGGCTTCGCCATTATACATTTGTGCACGTGTGCGGCCATGAATTGTTAGCGCTTTGATGCCTGTATCCTGTAATTTTTCGGCCACCTCAACAATTATCTTAGAATCATCATCCCAACCTAATCGTGTTTTTACGGTTACCGGTAGTTTAACCGCATCTACAATCTTACGGGTCATCTCTATCATCTTAGGGATATCGCGTAACATGCCTGCACCAGCACCCTTAGTGGCAATTTTCTTAACCGGACAACCAAAGTTTATATCGATTAATTCGGGTTGAGCTTCCTCTGCTATTTTGGCTGCTTCCACCATAGCTTCTACATCCTTACCGTATAACTGAATCCCTACCGGACGTTCTTCATCGAATATTTTAAGCTTACGTTCTGTTTTTTCTATGCTTCTGATTAATGCATCGGCCGAAACAAATTCGGTATACATCAGGTCGGCACCATATTTTTTACATAACAGCCTAAAAGAAGGATCGGTTACATCTTCCATAGGAGCCAACAAAAGAGGGTTCTTTCTTAATTCTAAATTTCCAATTTTCACTACTCTGCAATTAATTTGTCTAAAGTATTTTTTACACTTTCGCTATGCCATTTGGCAGCTCCTGTTTTCTTTAATATAATTTCACCTTTCTTTGAAATAATATAAGTGGTTGGATATGTCCCTGTATAGAGTGTTTGTGGTATTCTATCCAAAAAGGTATTTGATGGTATTGTATACCCTTTTTTTGTCAAAAACTCTTTAATCTTTGATAACTCCTCATTGCTGAGTAAAACAAATGCTATTTTATCACCATATTCCTGATGCAGGGCATCAATAGATGAAAATTCAGCTACGCAGGGAGGACACCAAGTAGCCCAGAAATTTAAAAAGATAACCTGCCCTTTAAGATCCGAAAAATTTCTTTTCTGCTCGTTGATATCCATGTATTGCCAGTTATAGTCTGTTTCCGAAAGCAACTGTACGTCCTTACTCTCCTTAGGACTGGTCATGGTTAATTTAATGATGAAGGACTTAATTGGCTTGCCGGTTGTTGGAGTAAGCAGTAAAATAATCAATAACAAAAACAGAAAGTCGATTATAATACCGGCTTTGGTTTTCTTCTTTGTATATTTATTCCACTGTGAGGTAATAAAATTTTTCATAGATATGTATCATTAATGTCGTAAAAAAGTTAAATAAACAGGCCATTTTATACTTTGATAAGATTTTCCTGAAGTAGAACATATTTTCATACAAATGGTTTTGTATTGTTCAAGTCCATCCACCTGATCATAAAATTTTTGGGCATCAATGGTAAGCTTTTGCCCTGTACCAGGCATCAATGTTAATGGAAAATAGTTGTATCCTCCAATATTTTTAATGGTGAATTCCCTTTTTTCATTTCCTTTAAAAAAGAGGATTGAAGGAGTCATGAAAGAGATATCCCTTTGTGTATGATTGATCAATATTATTTTTAGCACCAGGCGTCCGTTGGATTTTTGTTTGTAGTGTTTCACTCTGAATACTACCACCTGAGGAATAATTTTTTTGAGATAGCCATAACGTTTAGCCAATACAAAAGTCAGTACTATTATAGCCATCAACAGTAATGAGGTGTAGTCGCTTTGGGGGCTTGGTTGCTCCCTGTTTGCAGGCGCTTCTGACAATGGCGTTTGTGTTATATCCGGGGTGTTGTTTTCTATTGTTTGGGTATCTTTCGATACAGGTGGTAATGCGCCCCGACTACAAATTTGCATTGTAAGTGCTAAACCTAAAATGACATATATAATGACGCGATTTTTCTTTAGGAAGGCTAAAAATTCATTTAGCTGTTTCATATATTTTAATTTAGTAGCAAGATACCAGTACCAAGGCACAAAACATATTTGTGTTTATAGCGATTAGTTAATTAAGAAAGCCGTTTTACGGTTATTTACTAGCTGTATCCGGGTTGATTTTTATTTCTGGGAAAGCCATTATGCCATTGTAGTTAATGTAAAACTCACCACCAACTATAGGTTTGGTCATTTCCTCTTCGTTTTTTCCATTAGCATTGGCAATACCTATGCTGGCATACCAGCAATTTGCTTTGTGTTTTTTACCAAGCTCACGGACCTGCTCAATGATTTCGGGTAGAATAATACCCATCTCTGGATAATAGCCCGTTTTAACCACTATCATGTGAAACTGTTCGTCTTTTTTGGCAAGTATTTGAGGATTTACATCAAGCTCTTTTCTAACATTAAGCACTTCGTATCCTTTGTCAATTAAATCCTTGTAAACCACTTTTATACCTAAAAAATGAAGCTCTTCCAGGTTCATAATTTTTCCCTCTTCCATATCATCTAAAAATAATTGGCTGCAAAATTGTGAAATAAGAAGTAAATAATCTAATGAATAACAGATTAATTCATCTCTTTTAGGAGACATTGCTTAATGCCTCCTTAATTAAATGGCCAGATCAATAATAAAAGTAGAATTTGGATACTCTGGAGTAATATATTTATCAAGATAAAGTTTTAAGGCATCCAATTTGCTTAGGAATTCGGGGGAAAGTTTACCTCCAAATTTTGATATTTCAATATGAAACTTAAAATGACGGTTCTTATGTTTCTGAACGTTATTAGCTGTATCAAAAATCAATCGGTTGATATCGTATAGCAAACGATCCTCGTTCATATGGCCTATTAAAAAAGCGATAGAAGGTTCCTTAATGGTATTTTCCTTTGTTTCTATGGC
>JBFHKL010000247.1:0-6134 GCA_041595375.1 Saccharicrinis sp. | reverse complement strand
GGTTATAATATGAAGAAAATATTTTTATTTTTATTTTTTCTTTTGATGATGCCAAAATTTGGATACAGTCAGGTGGAAAAGTATAAATCGGTATTTACATTGAACTTTATTCGTTACATAGGATGGACGGAAGAAAGTAAACAAGGTGATTTTGTTATTGGTGTCTTAAAAAGCCCTCTTGTGGCCGATTGGCTGCAGAAACAATCCGTAGGGAAAAAATTTGGAAATCAAAATGTCATAATTAAAGAGTTTAAGTCTGGTGATGATCTCGTTGACTGTCAGGTGCTTTATGTGGGTTCATCGTATAATTTCTATAGGTTTGCTGAGGAAATTAAATCAGTATTAGGAAAAAATTCTTTACTTATTACAGAATCAGAAGGTGCTGTCAAAAAAGGTTCGATGATCAATTTTGTAGTACGCGATGATATTTTAAAATTTGAGGTAAGTGAAACCAATGCGCAATTGTCTGGTTTAAGTATAAGTTCGAAATTATCTAATATGGGCGCTGCCATTAGAATGTAAAATAAGAATAATGAAAATTAAATTAAATATAGCACAAAAGCTTATTGGTGGGTTTGGGCTAATTTTATTAGCCATAGTTATAAATGGAGTTTCAACCTTCGTAACCCTGCAATTGAATAGAAATCTTAGTGATAATATTACAACGGTGTATGGCCCTTCGGAAACTGATATCAGGCTATTTAAGGATATGATTATTAGCTCTCAGTCTTTAATTAAGAGTTGGGTGTTTGTGGACCGTCAGCCGGGAACAGTTGATAAAAAAAGGCTCGAGAAATTACATAGTGAAGATTATCCTGCCTTAGTGGAAGAGTTAAATGAGATTAAGAAAAGCTGGGAAAAGGCTGATCGGAAGTCTTTTGTTGATATTGTTAATAAAACGGATTCATTGTTGCAAATGCAACAGTATGTCATGACAAGTTTAAATTCATTTGATGCCTACGACGATGTGATGATTATTTTTGAAGTTGAACCTATGGTTCAGGAGGATGGTGGCATTATTAATCTTAGTGATGAGATTATTCAGGATTTAAATGTAATAGGTGACAAATTTGATCATTTAAACACTGCCGCATTAGCCGAAATGGATAGTTCCTTTAGAGGGTTCAATAATTTTGTTTTGATTATGATAGTGGTGTTAGTGCTGATATCGGTATTTATAGCTTATTTATTATATAACAGTATTGTTGTTCCTTTAAATAAAGGGGTTACCTTTGCTCAAACCATTGGGGAAGGTGATTTAACAGCTGAGCTGGAAATTAATCAGGATGATGAAATAGGTTTATTAGCCGATGCGCTTAAGAACATGGCCTTAAATTTGAAACAAATTGTTGTTTCAATTAAGGAAAATGCCAATGATTTAGTGTCCAGTGGCCAAAATGTTAAAAGTAGTTCTCTGCAATTATCAAAAGGTTCAGCCGACCAGGCAGCTTCGGCAGAAGAAGTATCAACTTCTATTGAAGAGATGGTTGCCAATATTGATCAAAACACACAAAATGCTATAGAAACAGAAAAGATAACAGTTGAGACTGCCAAGGATGTGAACATTGCGGATAAGCTATCTTCAGAAGCTGCTGTTTCGATGAAGAGTGTGGCCGAGAAAATCGCTATTATTGGAGACATTGCCTTTCAAACCAATATTTTGGCATTGAATGCGGCTGTGGAGGCTGCACGTGCAGGTGAACATGGACGAGGTTTTTCGGTTGTGGCTGCAGAAGTTCGTAAGTTAGCCGAACGTAGTAAAAAGGCGGCCGATGAAATTCATAGTCTCGTAAATGGAGGTTTAAATGTATCGCAGGAGGCTGGTAAAAAGTCGCGTTTACTAGTTCCTGATATTGAAAAAACGACTCAGCTTATTAAAGAAATTTCTGCAGCTAGTTTAGAGCAAAAAACTGGCGCTGAGCAAATTAATATTGCTATGCAGAATTTGAATATGATTACCCAGGAGAACGCCTCTTCATCAGATGAGTTAACCCAGAGTGCAGAGCAACTCTCATCATTAGCCGATAGCCTGAAAGATGCAGTGAGTTTCTTTAATATTGGTGACGAAGAAATAAATGTGAAGCAAAAAGAGGCTGTGAAGCCTAAGAATGGAGGCGAAAAGGAAGTAAAGTCTGCTAAGGTTAAAATATCAACTGATATTTCTAATAAAGGCAATATAATTAATCTGGATAAGGAATTTGATCTGGATAACTACGAGAAATTTTAAACCAAAATAAGTTATTATGGAATCATCATTCTCGATGGATATTAAAAAAGAGAAAGAACAAACACAATTGCTTTTTGCCGGAGATTTGAACATAAATCATATGAGCAAGATAAAAAGCAGGATTGCTGAGACTGTTGACTTTTCAGATAATTTAAATATACATGTAACTAACCCATCTGGGATAGATATTACTTTTATACAATTAATTTATTCCTTGAAAAAAACCTGTGAAGCACAAGGGAAGAGCTTTAAGATTAATGGGAATTTTAGTGAGGAAATGTATGGTTTGGTATCGAATGCCGGATTTGATAAACTATTTAAACTTTAGATAAATATTAACTAATTATGGCTAAAACAGTACTTATCGTTGACGATTCAGAAAGTATAAGGGAAGTTGTAAATTTTACACTACAAAATGAAGGTTATGATGTTTTGGTTGGGATTGATGGTGAAGATGCCCTTCAGTTCCTCGATGGAAGAAACATTGACATTATAATTACTGACCTTCATATGCCTAACCTCGATGGTTTAGGTCTTATCCGTAAGGTTAGAGAAATAGAAGCATATAAGCATATACCTATCTTGTTTTTAACTACCGAATCACAGGCTGCAAAAAAGATGGAAGCAAAACAAGCCGGGGCTACAGGTTGGATTATTAAACCTTTTGTACCTGCTAAATTACTTAGTGCTATTTTAAGAGTGTTGCGATGATTGAAAAAATCAGGAAATCTTTTGTAGAGGATACCTTAAAGGAACTGGAAGAAATAGAAAAATCCTTAGATAATACCAAAGGAGAACTTAATCAGGAGGTTGTTGAAAATGTTTTCTCTATGGCCCATAAAATAAAGGGAACAGCTCCAATGGTGGGTATTCATGAACTGGATGTAATGGTTTTTTCTGTTGAAAAGGTTTTTAATGAATTACGTAAGGGATATAGATCTTGCCCTAGCGGATTGGGAACTCATACACAGCATTTGATTTCGGCGATTAAATCTAAGTTGCAAGAAAGTCAACAGCAGAATTTAAATATAGAAGACGTAAACTTAATGTTGCGTTTTTTCGATTCCTTAATTTCAGAAAAAGCTTAAAGATGATTGATAAGTTCAAAGCAAAATTTGTTGAAGAATCACTCGATAACCTTCAGGACCTTGAAGAGGCCTTGTTGCTTTTAGAGAAAGATAAGTCTGATAAAGAAATTATTGAACGTATATTTAGAGCCATGCACTCCTTAAAGGGAGGAGGGGCCATGTTTGGTTTTAATGATCTGAGTGAATTTACCCATCATCTTGAAACAGTATTTGATTGGGTGAGGAATGGTAAGTTATCTGTGTCTGATGATCTTATTTCGCTTACCTTTAAAGCATCAGACCAAATAAAACACTTTTTGGATGTTGGTGACTTAAGCGATGAGGCTGAAAAAAAAGAACTATCTGTTTTTACCACTCAGATACAACAATTTGTTTCAAACCCATCGGGTACTCCTGAAAAATCAGATGTTAGCGTTGCTGATGTGGAAGAGGTTGATGATGATTCAAAAACTTTTTTTATTCAAATTAAACCTCATGTAAATATTCTGCAAAATGGAACTAACCCTTTATTTTTGTTGGATGATTTACATGCACTTGGTGAAGCTCGTGTAATCTCTTATCATGAGAAAATTCCGGAATTTAGTGAACTCAATACTGAGGATTGTTATATTTCCTGGGATGTATTTTTAAATACCAGTGAATCGCTGAATGAAATACAGGATGTATTTATTTTCGTTGAAGATGAATGTGATCTGAATGTTGTTGAGATTGCCAAAGGAAATGTACTCAAGCATGCGCAATTAATAAGTCTCATAAATGATGCTGAAGAAGGAAATCAACCTATAACAAAGAAGCTGTTAAAGGAAATTACCTGGGCGAGCACACCTCAAATGGAGGAGGTTACTCAAAAGAAAAAAGTAGAGTTAAAGGACCACAAGATCTCAAGTATACGGGTTTCTTCTAAAAAAATTGATGAGCTGGTAAATCTTGTTAGTGAGTTAGTTACTATTCAAGCACAGCTTAATTTACATGCCGAAAAAAGCGAAGATCCTCAGTTATTGGATCTTTCTGAAAATATACAAAAACTAACCCGCCAGCTTCGCGATAATGCTTTCGAAATCAGTTTGATCCCCATTCAGAATGACCTTATGCGTTTTCAACGATTAGTTAGGGATTTATCTAAAGAGCTTAATAAAGAAATAGAATTTATTATTGAGGGAGGGGATATAGAGCTGGATAAAAATATTATTGAACATCTTACTGATCCTCTCTTGCATATGATACGTAATTGTGTGGATCATGCCATTGAGTTGCCCGATGAACGTATTAAAAAAGGAAAATCACCCAAGGGAACAATTATCTTTAAGGCCTATTACGAAGGAGCCAATGTGATTATTAAAGTAATTGATGATGGAAAAGGGATTGATCCTACTTTAATTCTGAATAAAGCCGTAGCAAAAGGAATGGTTGCAGATGGTGATGAATTAAGTAAAAAGGAGATCCTTAATCTTGTGTTCAGGAGTGGTTTCTCCACTAAAGAAAAAGTATCTGATCTTTCAGGTCGTGGAGTTGGAATGGATGTGGTAAAGAGGAAGATAGGAGAGATAAGAGGAGAGGTTTCTATCGATTCAGAGGTGGATATGGGTACGACAATTACCCTTGAGTTACCCTTGACTCTTTCTATTATTGATGGATTATTGGTGACTGTTGCCGGTACCCAATATGTTATCCCTATTTCTGCTATTGAAAAAATATATCCTTTAGAGAGTGAGCTAAAGGCCAAAATATTTAATAACGTCATTACTTTAGACGGGGAACAGTTCCCTATTATTATTCTCAGGGAAATATTTAATGAAATAGGAGATGCTAATAAAGAGCATATTATTCAGGTAAAGTATGAGAATAAAAAAATAGGCCTGTTGGTTGATGATGTAGTTGGTGAGTTTCAAACAGTTGTAAAACCCTTCGGACGATTATTAAAAGATCAGGATTCTATTTCCGGAGCTTCAATAATGGGGGATGGAACGATTTCGATGGTTGTGGATACCAATAAGCTTATTCACCATCATTGGATTCAAAAATTACATAAATAATACATTATGGAGGGTGATTTTAAAACATTGATTTCATTTAACCTGGGTAATCAAACCTTTGCTTTTGATAGCCTTAAGGTAAGGAATATACTGCCTTTAGAGGGGAAGATAACCAAGGTGCCCAATACCGAGGATTTTTTGCTGGGCGTAATTAACTTACACGGAAATATTATCCCTATTACCGATATGAGAATTATTATGGATCTGAAGAATATTCAAAATTGTAAAGATACCTCTATCATAATAGTTTCTCCCGAGGATAAGCTCGAGTCTCAGTTTGGTATTGTTGTAGATATGGTTAAAGAAGTGTTTGAGGTGCAGAATGATGCCATTCATCCACCTGCCTTTCAAAAAGGAATGGGGCTTATAGAATCGTTTGAAGGAACAGTGCAGGAAAAAGGTGAGTTTATTCATCTGATTGATTTAATGCATGTAATCACACAAATAGAAAGTAAAAAAGACTAACAATGGAAGACATAAATAACTCATATCTTTCGTTTAAAATAGGAACAGAATCATTTGCTGTACATGTGAGTAAGGTGAATGAAATACGTGAATACGAAGTTCCACGGAAAATGCCCAACGTCATCTCATTTATGAATGGGGTCATTAATTTTAGAGACGAGGTCATTCCGGTTATAGATACAGGCCTGAAATTTAGTATGGATCCTGTAGTGATTAGCCCGCAAACTTGTATTGTTGTTATAGATGTTTTACGTAAAGATGACAATAGTACATTTAGGGTTGGTGTGTTGGCCGATGCTGTTACCGATGTGTTTGAAGTAG
>JBFHKL010000246.1:0-6184 GCA_041595375.1 Saccharicrinis sp. | reverse complement strand
CATGTTAAAAGTAATATCCCCCCTCTTAAGTCCCGAATTATTAGCTGTATTATACAGAATGGGACATGGTGATGAAATTATATTGGCAGATGCTCATTTTCCGGCCGAAAGTTTTAACAGTAATGTTTTAAGAGCAGATGGTATACATATACCCGATTTATTATCGGCCATATTACCTTTGTTCGAGTTGGATGCATATGTAGCTCATCCTTTGATAATGATGTCGGCAGTACCTGGCGATCAACTAGATCCCAACGTAGAACTTCGTTATTTAAAAAGCATTCATATAAGCAATCCAAAGGTACCTGCCATCGAAAGGATCGATCGATTTGCTTTTTATGAAAGAGCCACAAAGGCATTTGCGGTACTTGTTACCGGCGAAACTGCCAAATACGGAAATATAATATTGAAAAAAGGAGTTACTCCTGTTGAACCTTAAAATCTACATATTGTGAATAATCAATCTAAAGTCGTTGAAAAAAAATATCTCGTTACATTCATTCTGATAACCAGTCTTTTTGCTTTATGGGGTTTTGCCAACGACATCACCAATCCGATGGTGGCAGCCTTTAAAACAATTATGGAAATATCCAATGCTAAAGCTTCATTGGTTCAATTTGCTTTTTATGGTGGATATACCACTATGGCTATACCTGCTGCGCTTTTTGTACAAAAATTCAGCTATAAAAAAGGAATATTATTAGGCTTAGCTCTTTATGCCACAGGCGCCTTATTATTTTGGCCCGCTGCACATAATCAGGCTTTCGGATTTTTCTTAATTTCATTGTATATCCTCACTTTTGGATTAGCCTTTTTAGAAACTACAGCCAATCCTTTTATTCTTTCATTAGGAAGCGAGGAAACATCTACACGAAGATTAAATCTGGCTCAGGCATTTAACCCTATGGGTTCTTTACTGGGTATGTTTGTGGCTTCGCGGATTGTTTTAGCTGCTCTGGAATCGGATAAACAACGCAACGCTGCTGGCGAGCTAATTTTTTCTACTCTACCAGAAGCTACCAAAGCAGCCATGCGATCTCATGATTTAATGATTATACGTAATCCTTATGTGGCTCTAGGGATTGTGGTGATTATTATGTTTGTAGTGATTGCTGTGGTTAAAATGCCTCAGACGGGTCATGCTTCACGCATCCATCCTCTGCAATCATTTCGCAACCTAATCAAGAACAAAACCTATCGCGAAGGTGTTATAGCTCAAGTGTTTTATGTGGCTGCACAAATTATGTGCTGGACTTTTATTATTCAGTATGCCGATAATTTGGGTATCGATAAGGCAAGCGCGCAGATGTATAATATTATTGCCATGGGTATCTTTTTGGGAAGTCGTTTTATAAGTACCTTCCTGATGAAATATGTTAATTCACGTAGATTATTAATGTTTTTTGCCATTGGAGGAATCATCACTATTACAGGAACTATATTGATAGAAGGAATGCCGGGACTTTATTGTCTGATTGCTACATCAGCCTTTATGTCGCTTATGTTCCCTACTATTTATGGTATTGCTCTTGAAGGTGTTGGACAAGATGCTA
This sequence comes from Saccharicrinis sp., assembly GCA_041595375.1. Lineage (GTDB taxonomy): Bacteria > Bacteroidota > Bacteroidia > Bacteroidales > Marinilabiliaceae > Saccharicrinis. Next base: position 4,631 of record JBFHKL010000246.1, on the reverse strand, counting down.
CTTTAGGGGCAGCAGGTTTGGTTATGGCAATTGTAGGAGGCGCTTTAATGCCTCCCATTCAAGGAACCATTATTGACATGGGACAAATAGGCTTTTTACCTGCCGTTAATGTATCGTTTATCCTACCCTTTATTTGCTTTATAGTTATTGCTATATATGGCTATAGAGCCCATCAAACACAATTAAACGTAGTAAAAAAATAAATAAAACAATATTAAATAAAAGCTATGAAAAACTTACCAATTCAAGTTCAAAGTGAAATCGAGAAAGTATCGGAAGTGGCCGGTTACTTATGGGAAAGAGAGTGGGCTGAAAGAAATGCGGGAAATATTTCTATTAACTTAACACAACACTACAAAGGCAAAAAACTATCTAATCCTGATAGGACTGTATCTTTTAATTTCCCAAAAGAAGCGGCAGGATTAGTTATTTTTGTTAGTGGCACCGGATGCCACCTAAGACACTTGCGTAACCGTGTAGCAGAAGTGGCTTGTATCATTGTCATCAACGAGCAGGCAAATGCTTACGATATTATCTGGGGAGGTACAAAAGAAAACTTCCGTCCAACATCTGAGCTTATATCGCATGTAAAAATCCACCTATTTAATGCCGAGCATAAGCCAACGCATACAACCATAGTACATACTCATCCTATTGAACTCATAGTAATGAGTCATCATCCTTACTTTCAGGATGAAGAAAAATTCAATCATAGCATATGGAAAATGTGTCCTGAAATACGTGTATTTGTTCCTAAAGGTGTTGACTGCACACCCTATGCTCTATCAGGCACAGAAGCTTTAGCTGATATAACCATCAAAGGTTTGGTAAACAGAGATGTGGTTCTTTGGGAAAAACATGGCGCATTAGCCACAGGTGAAAATGCTGAAACTGCATTTGACTTTTTGGATGTAGCCAACAAGGGAGCCAAGTTATTATTAACTGCCTGGAGCGCTGGATTTGAACCTTTGGGATTAAATGACGCTGAATTAAAAGAACTGGAAACATTTATTTAAAATATTTTTAGCAGGAGAACTTGTCTCAAAAGTATCCCATACTTCTAAAAACTAGTTCATTATCATTTTTACTTTTGAGACAGCTCCTCTTTTTATTAACCAAAGTATATTTAAATCATCATGTTAGAAAAAAGAAGAATCTATTTACCTCCCTTGAGTTTAGTTGGCCCTGGTGTAATATCCGATTTAGTTGACGAATTAAAAGACCTGGAGTGCAATAAAGTACTTATTGTAACCGATAAAATATTAAATAAATTAGGTGTTGTTAAAAAAGTAACTGACTTGATGGATGCTCAATCCATTAGTTATATCATTTACGACGAAGTACAGCCTAATCCAACCTGCGCCAATGTTCATAAAGGCTTGGCTATTTTTAAGGAAAACAACTGTGATTACATTCTGACTATCGGTGGTGGTTCTCCTCAGGATTGTGGTAAAGCCATTGGTATTTTAGCCACCAATGGTGGAGATATTAAGGATTACGAAGGTATTCACGTATCAAAAAAGAAAGCTACTCCTATAGCAGCCATTAACACTACAGCTGGAACTGCTAGCGAAGTAACTATCAATTATGTAATTACCGACGAGGAACGTAAGGTTAAAATGGTGATGGTAGATAAAAACTGTCTAGTATCTATCGCTGTTAACGATCCTGAATTAATGCTTAATAAACCAGCTCCACTAACCGCAGCAACAGGAATGGATGCACTTACGCATGCTGTTGAGGCCTATGTGTCTGCAGGAGCTTTTCATTGGTCTGACAATTTAGCTATTTATGCCATTAAACTCATCGGTGAAAGCTTACGTGATGCGGTTAAAGATGGCAGTAATCTGGAAGCACGCAGCAAAATGGCCTGGGCACAATTTATTGCAGGTCAAGCTTTTTCAAACTGCGGTTTAGGTTTTGTTCACTCAGCTGCGCACCAATTGGGAGGCCAGTACAACACACCTCATGGTGTGGCCAATGCCGTATTATTACCTCACGTAGAAAGATTTAACCTTCCTGCTTGTCCTGAAAAATTTGCTAACATAGCTGCAGCTCTGGGAGTAAACACTTCAAACATGAGCACACAGGAAGCTGCAGAAGCTGCTTTAGATGCCATTGCCCAACTGTCAAAAGACGTAGGTATTCCTTCCGGAATTAAAGAGTTAGGTGCCAAACCTGAAGACTTTGAATTAATGGCTAAAAACGCACTGGCCGATGTGTGTACTGGTGGTAATCCAAAAGAAGTAACTTTTGAAGATGCTATTGGTATATATACTGCTGCCTTGTAAAATACACCTTGATCACAAATAAAAAGGGGTGCCATATTTTAGCACCCTTTTTTTTATTTTTACTGTTAAACATATTCTTGAGAAAACTATTTTAAAAAAATTGCCCTTACAAAGTACTATTTTCCCTTTTTTAGTTTATTTTTGCATGCCTTTACAAATAATACCATTTTAACTAGATAATGCGCATCGATTAGTGAAAACGTTAAATGCGAAGCTAAATTAACGCTCTTGTCATTAACAAATTGGTATAAAATTGCCCAAATGGCGGAATTGGTAGACGCGCTGGTTTCAGGGACCAGTGTTGGTAACAACGTGCAGGTTCGAGTCCTGTTTTGGGCACAAAAAACTCCCGATTGATTTTATTCAGTCGGGAGTTTTTTATTTTAGTAAGTTTGCCTAGGCGATTTTAATATGAGTTGATGTATTTATAACTACACCCTACCTGACTCTAAAGAATTAGTAAATTAGCCTAACCACCACTCTACCCTATCGGTTCACCCCTACCCTAATATCAATAATGAACTCGACAATAACCTGACTAGCTAAACTTGTTTAAAAAAGGTTCATCACAATTATATAGACCACTAAAATACTACGATAACAACAAAGTCATTGATCCTATTTACGTGTACATTATTTATATGTACATAAAAATCACGATTTTGTTGATAAAATAAAATATTGTTTAGTTAAATAATTTCTATTTTTATAATTCAATTCCAAACCAAATATTTAACGCTATGACTTGCATTTATTCCCCATAAATATACTTCCATTACCAATATTCAAATTTCAGCCCTTACAATAGTAAGACAATAATAAACCATATTATAATCTTTTATACACAGGTGAAATTAAATAATATCTCAGTAGTAGTTATTAAAGTGTTGATATAAAAAAGTTTAACCACATTAAAAAATGTAATAAATATCAAACCGATTTAAATAAACAGCTATGAAATTTTTACTTATTACAGCCTTTATGATTTCCATTAACTACACTTATGGTCAAAATGCAAAATATGGAGAAATCAATGGAAATGCAACATATGAGAAATATATAGCGAAGGACGGAAGTTCCGTTTCCATTGGAGATACAATTAAACTTGGAAAGCCATCTGGGAATGACCATTTTTTATACATTCAACAAGGTGAGCTATATGTTGCCCCTTGGTTAGCTGACAAAAATGTAGTTGTTACAAAAATAAAATCATACGGAAACTCAAAGAGAGGTTACATATTATTTGTACAATTTAAAGGTTATGGACTAATTCCTGTTTTTATTCAATATGATAATGCTCTTGCATCTGGAGAAGTCATTTCAAAGAATGCCCCCTTAACTAAACAACAAGCAATTGCAAAACTAAAAGAAGCGAAAGAACTACTTGATCTGGACATAATTACAATTGAGAAGTACGACTCAATAAAGACTAAATTGACACCAATGATAATGAAGGACTAACTGATTTATTATCAAAAATACCGAGGCATAACAATTAAGCTTTCGATCAAAGGTAGTACTTGCGACTACCTTGATTGAAGCAGGTGTTATACTTAACTCGGCTTCAATCCCACAATGCCATTTTCTATAGTGTAATCAATTGATTCTGTTTTTTTCTCGCGAAGAATATCATTTGTTGGTTACAATAGATCGTTTTGTGCCAGTGTTTTCGGTTTAAACCATGCCAGTGATTTCGGTTCAAATCGTGCCACCCGCTGAATGGCTACAGACAAAGCACGGTTCGTTTTGTACCAGTTATTTGGGAACCATTTTGGTAGCGGTTCGTTTTGTGCCACCTTGAAAGATCAAGTTAAACCTGTTATATCGCATAAAAAAGGCGATATGGCCAATTCTCTTGATTCCATGAATTTAAAACAGATAATTACTCTTCATGTTGACGGACTGAGCAACCGAAAAATCGGCGAACTGCTAGATATATCTCTCAACACAGTCAATGATTACATGAGGCTATTCAGCGCAAGTGATTATAACTTTGATGAGCTTTTAGAATTGGATAACCCGAAGGGCTGTTCACTTCACATACCACAAAAGATAAGCATCGATTTGAACAGTTGATGCTTTATTTCGATCTAATAAACCAAGTACGTTACCATCTGGCATTTACATTCCGCTATTGGGGTGCAGAGTGAAGTAATGAAAGTAAGGATTGAGACAAGAAGAATCTGAAGTCATAAAAACGTAAGCGTCTCCGGGTTGCCTGTGGAGCAACAGCTCAAAGATTTGAGGCGTCAGTCTGATTTTTTAGTTTATTCAGCCCACCTATCTGGAAGCAAGTTACGTATTTGTTCGTTCGTCATCTTTGGAGATTCTGTCAATCGT
>JBFHKL010000245.1:0-6187 GCA_041595375.1 Saccharicrinis sp. | reverse complement strand
GTAATGCTTAACCTATCGAATATTAAATTTATTGATAGCACTGGTATTGGGGTATTGATTTCGGCATTGAAAACTGCTCGTCAAAATGATAAAGTCTTTTCTTTATGTGCGATTCAAAATGATGTTTTGGGCTTATTAAAGTTAATGAAATTAGATAATGTTTTTGATATTTATGCAGATGAATCTGCTATTTAAGATACTTTAAAAAGGTGCTGAACTATTGTCAGTACCTTTTTTATTGATATTTTTTTCTTTTATGATATAGTGTAGGCGATAATCTTTATTTATCTCAGGATTATATAATTTCCATACTTTTCTCCGGTGCCCATCCTTCATTACCATCACTAATCTGAATTCTGTACCAGTTACTTACCTTTTCAATTACACGCACTTTAGTTCCTTCGTGTAAAATAAACAATTCTGTACCACTTGCCGAGGGTGAACTTTTTATTGTTACAGAAGGAGTGAAAATAATAGCGCTGTTTCTGTTGGTTAGTTTATCCTTTTGATTAGCAGAAAAGTTAAAGGAAATCAATGATATTAGAAATAATATAATGCCCATAAAAAAGGATATCTGTTTAATACCTTTAGGTCTGGAGAACAGAAAAATAGCTATAGAAGTAAGAGATAAGATAAAGCCTAATATGGAAATGAGTGCCCAGGTATCTGATTTAGTTGAGTTTTTAAAATTATGATACCAGTTAATTATAAAAAACTCATCTACAGTATCTAGTTTATCTGTGATCTGTGAGTTAGCCATTTCAAGGTTATACCTAATATCTTTGTCATGAGGTAGCATTAACAAAGCCCTTTCATAGTTTAAAATAGCTTTAGGCAGATTACCAGTCTTATAGTAGGCATTGCCCAGATTGTAATACACTCCACCGCTTTCAACACCAGAGTTTAATATTTCTTCATATGCAATAGCTGCCTCCTGAAATTTAGCTTGGGTAAATAATTCATTTGCCTTGATAAATCTTGCATCTTCTGCAAAAACAGAATTGGCCATCATTACCAATATCATATATAATAATATCTTCTTCATCTTTTTGCGTTTCTTTTTGTTTTTTAGACTAAAACTAAGCTGATTCTTATTTAATCTGATTGTCTAACTTACTGATGTTATCCAATGTTTTGTTATAGAGTTTATCCATTTCTTTATTTCCTCCTAAAGAAGGTGAGAATCTGGCAAATTCGCATGTATCAAGTATTTCTAGAAGTTCATTCTTCACTTCCTCACTAACGCCTCTCTCTGTAATCAAAGCGGTAGCTTTTTCTTTGCTTAACTCACTGATAGGCAAAAATAATTTATCGCTCAGGTAAGTGTATAGGGTTTTTAAAACCTCTTCATAGAAAGCCTCGTGGTTTCCTTCTTTTAAATATGTTGCTGCTTTTTTAAGCCTTTTTTGTGCCATTTTATTGGCTCTTTTATTTTTTACCAGTTGAATATTAGCATTTTCATGCATCTTTTTTTTGTTAATTAGAATGGCTATCAGTAAAAGAATAACAGGTATGATGTAACCCAGATAAAAAATCAGAGACCCAAACAAGAAGGTGCCTTTGGCTTTTAGTTGCGATTTATTTGTTTTGATAAAACGAATGTCCTTACCTACAAATTTCACATCTTCACGATTAACACCTGAAGGGATATAACTTGATGCGGCATCGTCACCAGAGCCTTTTTCTACCTCTATTACAATAGGTTTAGATTCTAGTGTGACGAATTTTTTCGATTTAGTGTCAAAATAACTAAACTTTAGCGGATCAATGGTATAGGTGCCTCCAAATCTAGGAATTATTAAATATTCAAAGGTTTTGCTTCCTTTCATGCCTGCACTGGTGTTGGTGAAATCGTTCTTCGAAGTTGGGTCGAAAGTATCAAAGTCAGTTGAGAAATTGAACTCTGGCGCCGATATTAGTTTATGATTACCAGTACCTGAAATGACTACCTTAATAGTCACCCCGTCATTTACCTTTATTTTGTTTTGCGATGTGCTTACTTTCATATCTAAGTTACCTACACCGCCCGAAAAATTAGCAGGTTGTACGCCGGGAAATGATTTTACATTAATGGTGATAGGTTTTGATTCCACTCTTTTTTTCACCATACGGTAATTGTTATCAAAAAAATCATCAAAAATACTGCCCGATCGTCTGTTGACACGTTGTTTGATCAGAAACTCAATTTCTGTTGGTTCAATGGTTTGTTTACCTGTATTTTGTGCATATAATACTTTCTGTTCATAGGTGCCTACCCTATATTGTTTGTTATTAACCACTTCATAGTTCCACTCAATATTGTTTCCTGTATTTAAATCCTGAACAATGAAATTACGATAATCAGGATGCTTGATATCAGAGATATTATCCAGGTTAATACGAGTATAAATTTTAGTGGTTAAAACCAATGGTTCACCTTGGTATATACTCGATTTATTATTGGTAACAGTAATAAATAAGTCATCTTTGGCAAAAGAATTACTGCCTTCTTGTGTGTCATTTTGTTGCGTAGAAGCTTGATTTCCACCTTCGTCTTTAACTACCTCAATGGTTAATCCATTACTCTGATATTTCTTACCCTTCACCATAATTTGAGCAGGATCAATGGTGTATTTGCCAGGTTTATCGGATTTTAAAATATACGTATACGAATATTGTTTACTGCTGGTAACTTTCCCATTGATAAATTGAGTGCTTGAGCTTGTCATAACACTGGGCCCCATCAGGATGGTAAAATTATTTAAAGGCGGTAAACGCAGGTCTTCCCCTTCTTCATTAACACTGTAGATTAGCTGAAACTTTTCGCCAGATAATACTGCACTTTTAGCTTGTGCCGTAAACTCTATGTCCTGAGCCCTTAAATTAAATGAAGAAAATGCAATCAGTAATATGGCAAATAATGTAATTCTCATCGTTATTATTCTTTTGAATAAAATTTACAATCGTGGTTCTGCGATAATGTTCTAATATTTACAAAATCAATGCAAAAATAACATAAAATCTTTTTCTAAATAGTTTGAAACCTCATTGATATCATTAAATACATCCTACCAGTTCTTTTCAATATTCACAGCTGGTGCACCCTTCACTTTTTTCATTTTATCCTGAAGTTCTTGTTCATCCTGATTTAATGCATTTAATATACGTTGTGCATCTTCTTTGGAAATATTATTTTCTTGTTGCTCTTGCTGCTGTTGTTGATCCTGACTGTCCGGTGTCCCGTCGTTATTTGAGTCTGTATCTCTGTAATCAGGAGTGCCATCCTTATCGCTGTCCTGAGGTTCGCTTGGGTTATCACCAGCTTCCTGTTTGTCAGGCTTCCCATCGTTGTCAGAATCTTCGTCCTGATAGTCTGGAATGCCATCATTATCGGTGTCCTGATTAGGATTTTGCTTTCCGTTTTGATCTTCTTTTTCTTTTTCATCAGGTATACCGTCCCCATCGGAGTCTTGTTGCTGATCCTGCTTGTCCTGGTTCTGCTGATCCTGATTCTGGTTGTTTTGATCCTGATTTTGGTCTTGATTCTTATCCTGGTTTTGTTCCTGCTGCTGTTTTAAGGCAGCAATTAGGTTATACCGGGTTTCATCATCCAATGGATTATTTCTTAGGGCATCTTTATAGGATTTAATGGCATTTTCTAAATCTTTTTTCGCCAAATATGAATTACCTAGATTATGCTGAACAAGGGCTTTTTGTTCTTTACTTAGGTTATCTAGCTTAATGCTTTTAAATTGATTGATGGCATCATCTATTTTTTCCTGCTTGTAATAAGCATCACCTAAATTAAACTCTGCCTCAAACGAACTTTGGTTATCCTTAAGTTGGTCAATAGCCTTTTTATATTCAATCTCCGATTCAATATATTTTTCGTTTTGATATTCGGTATTTCCATCTCTGATAAATTTCCTTTCCTTTTGAGCAAAAGACGTTACTGAGGAAATAAATAAAAGTGCTATTATTGTTATTTTTGTCTTCATTTTTCGGCCTCCTTTCTTCCCTCAAAGATGTTGATATTTTTAAGGTATTTATTTTTTCTTTCCAGTATGATAAAGTCAATTAACAATAGTAGTAGAACTATTATTGCGATATATTGAAATTGACTATCGTATTCGGTATAAATTTTAGAATCTATTTCTGATTTTTCAAGTTTAGAAAGATGGTCTATCAGGTCATTGATTCCTTTACGTATATTGTTAGCGGAGATAAACTCACCATCTCCAGCTGTAGCTATTTCAATTAACATGTTTTCATCGAGTTTTGAGATCACCACATTACCCTCACGATCTTTCATGAAATCATTTTTTGATCCTCCAGAGACCGGAATGGGAGCACCTTTAGGCAAACCCATGCCCACGGTATAAACTTTAATACCTTTCTCGGCAGCTGCTTTGGCAAACTGCACAGCATCGTCTTCATGATTTTCCCCGTCGGTAATTACTATAATGGCTCTGTTGATATCCTCCTGTGAGGTAAACGACCTAATACCTAGATCAAGAGCCTTGCCTATGGCTGTACCCTGAGTGGAGATTATTCCTGTATTAATAGATGAAATAAACATTTTAGCCGAAGCATAATCGGTTGTGATAGGTAACTGGGTATAGGCCTGACCGGCAAATACAATTAAACCTACCTTGTCGTTATTTAATTTATCCACAAGCTGGTAAATAGCTCTTTTTGCGCGGTCTAAACGACTGGGCTGTATATCTTCGGCATTCATACTGTTTGACACATCCAGGGCAATCATTATTTCTATCCCCTTTCTTTTTACTGTTTCCAGCTTTGAACCAAATTGAGGTCCTGCCATGGTTACAATAATCATAGCCAGAGCAAGTAACATGATATAAAACTTTACTATCGGTCTGTTTACCGAAGCATTGGGCATAAGAGACTCCAGTAATTCGGGGTTACCAAATTTTTCGATCGCCTTTTTCCGTCTTTTACTAATAACAAGACTTGTAAATGCCAGTATGGGTATGATAATTAGCAGATATAAATAATCCGGGTTCTCAAATCTAAACATGCTTTCTAATGTATGATGATTATACTATGGAAGATTACGTAATACAGTTGTTTTTAAGAATACCTCTAACAAAATAAACAGTGCAGCCAGAGCAGCAAAAATTAAATATTCTTCAGAATGTTTGGTGTATTCTTTTACCTCTATTTTCGTTTTTTCCATTTGATCTATTTCCTGATATATATTTTTGAGGCTGTTTTTGTCCGTCGCTCTAAAATATTTTCCATCTGTAATTTTAGCAATTTCCTCCAGCATAGGCTCGTCAATCTTAACTTCTTGATCTACATACCTAGTGCCATAAGGTGTTTGTACAGGTATTTGTGCCGTTCCTACAGAACCAACACCAATAGTATATACCCTTATGCCAAATGTTTTGGCTATTTCAGCTGCAGTGAGGGGTGCAATTTCTCCACGGTTATTCACTCCATCGGTTAATAGTATAATTACTTTTGATTTAGCCTGACTATCTTTAATACGGTTTACCGAGGTGGCTAATCCTAATCCTATGGCTGTTCCGTCTTCAAATACACGGGTTTTAATATCGTGTGTTAAATTTATCAACGCGGCCTTGTCTGTGGTTAAAGGGCATTGAGTAAAACTTTCTCCGGCAAAAATAACCAAACCTATCTTGTCATTGTCCCTGGCCGACATAAATTCAACGGCTACATCTTTTGCAGCCTCCAATCGGTTGGGTTTAAAGTCCAGCGCTTCCATACTTGAAGAAATATCCATGGTCATCACTATGTCAATACCCTCGGTAATTACATTTCTGGAGCTATTGCTTGATTGTGGACGTGCTAAAACAATTATTATAAAAATGATGGCTATTGATCGTAAAACTATTGGAAGGTGCCTTAGATATACCTTCCAGGAAACAGGAGCTTCACTAAAACCTTTTAAAGATGATATTTGTAAAGAAGCCTGCGCACTTTTATGTTTCCAGATATACCAACCAATCAAGGGTACAAGTACCAATAAAAGGTAAAAGAAATATGGATGTAAAAAGGTTATGCTATCCATTTTATTTATTGTTATGTTTTAATTATCAGACTTACTTTCCTTGTCTAAAATGTCTTCTTTCTCCTGCTCAAGTGTTTTTATAATGTTTTCCTTTGTTTTGTCAACAAAGAAATAAGCATTCATTAAACTTAAGCTATTCTCATCGGGAAG
>JBFHKL010000244.1:0-6241 GCA_041595375.1 Saccharicrinis sp. | reverse complement strand
TTATAAGAGATACTTCTCCCATCATCACCTTTAATGGGTTTATATTATGTAATGAAAATTACACAGATTTGTATGGCATAATAACCATGTTAAAGGCCTTCTTAAAACTTTTGGAACAAGGAGTGGATTGCAGACTCTTAATTCTTCTATTAGGTGAGGTAAATAATTCAAAAGAAGCTGAGCTTAAGTCCGAAATAGATGAACTGACCTTGCAAATTACTAATAAGGATAAAGTATTAATTACTAAGGTATGTAATACTGAATTCTGGCCGATTCTAAAAGAATCACATGTTTTTGTTCGTCCCACACTAACAGATGGTGATGCCTTGTCTATCCGGGAGGCTTTGTGGTTCGATATTCCAACTATAGCCTCAGACGTGGTAGTTCGACCCCAGGGAACAATTCTCTATAATTCAGGATCGATTGATGATTTAGTAATTAAAATTGGCAAGGGCTTAAAAATGAAGAAATCACAAAGGGCGGTAATTCCTGAATCTTATTATGATGCAATTGTTAAAGTTTACAATTCCTTTTTTTTGAAATGAATATAGAAGATAAACTATATCCAATACTATTCCTTTACAAGAAATTACCGATACGTTTTAAGGTACTAATTGGCAAGGTGTATTCATGTCTTCCTCAAAGAATTAGATATGGAACGTTCTATTTTGAATATTTAAATAGAATAATTCAGTTTGAGAAAAAAAGTGTGTTTGAAAAGGAAGAATGGAGTAAAGAAAAGATACAGAAGACATTAATCAATGCAGTTGAAAATGTAGATTATTATAAACGGTATAGGACTATAAACCTTGATTGTTTTCCTCTTATTTCGAAGGACATAATCCAGATACATTCCCACGAATTAATTAATAATTCACTCTTGCCTAAGAAATTATCAATGAATTCAGGAGGGAGCAGTGGCACTCCAATTACTTTTTTCTTACATAAAGGAATTTCGCGGGCTAAAGAAAAAGCACATTTTAATTGGTATTGGTCCTTATTTGGTTATAAACCAAAATCTAAAGTTTTAATGATAAGGGGTGAGTCTCTAAATAGTAATTTGTGGGAATATCAACCGATAGACAATAGGCTGGCCTTGTCTTGCTATTTAATTAATAAGTCTAATATTCAGAAAGTTATTGATCAAATTAACAAATTTGATCCTGAGTTTATTCATGCTTATCCTTCATCTCTAAGGATTTTTACTCAGTTATTAGAAGATAAGAAAACTACTTTAAATTGTAAAATTAAAGCTATCTTTTTGGGTTCTGAATATTTGTTTGATCACGACAGGGCTTTTTTTGAAAGGAAGTATGGTGCTAAGGTTGTTACTTGGTATGGGCATTCAGAGCGCTTGGTATTTGGTGGAAATTGCCCTTTTTGTAATGAATTTCATTTTTATCCCTTTTATGGCCACATAGAACTGTTAGATAATACCGATAAACCTATTACTGAAGTGGGGAAAATAGGTCGAATTATTGCGACTGGTTTTGATAATGAAGTAATGCCCCTAATTAGGTATGATACTGGGGATTTGGGCGAATTGTCTGGAAACAATAATTGTAAATGTGGTTTTCAAGGAATCACATTAAAGAGGATTATTGGAAGAGAACAAGATTTTATTGTATTAAGTGATAATGCAAAAGTTCCTTTAACTGCATTTATTTTCGGCCAACATTTTAAAGAATTTGAAAAAATTCGAGAAATGCAGATTGTTCAAGATGTTGTTGGTCTTATTGTTTTAAGAATCGTTCCAAGACATCCGTTGCAGGATGAAGATATTCGTAATCTTAGGAAGAAACTTGAAGCTTCTGTTTTGAACAAAATCAAGGTAAATATTCAATTTGTGGATAATTTAGAAAAAACACACAGAGGGAAGCATATTTTTTTAAAGCAAAAATTAGAGATAATTTAACGATATGAAACAACTCATACAAAATTTCAAAACTGGTGATTTATACGTCGATGAAGTAGCTTTACCTGCTATTTCGGAGGGGATGGTTCTGGTAGAAAATAAATTCTCATTAATTAGTGCAGGTACCGAGCGAGGGACAGTAAGTGTTGCCCAGGCCTCTTTAATTGGTAAAGCCAAACAACGTCCGGATCTAGTAAAGCAAGTCATTCAGAATTACAAGAAGGAAGGTTTAAAGGCGACTATCGAAAAGGTAACAACAAAGTTGGCTTCCTTAAAAGCTTTGGGGTATAGTACTTCGGGTGTTGTAACTGCTTCAATGGATACCAATGGTAAGTTTAAACCAGGGGATAGAGTGGCTTGTGCTGGTCAGGATTTTGCTTCCCACGCTGAGATGGTGTCTATTCCACAGAATTTAGTGGCCAAAATACCGGATAATGTCAGTTTTGAAGAGGCTGGTTATACCACTGTTGGTTCCATTGCTTTACAGGGAGTTCGCCAGGCAGTTCCTACTCTGGGGGAAAATATTTGTGTTATTGGGTTGGGCTTGCTGGGTCAAATCACCTGTCAGTTGTTAAAAGCCAATGGTTGTAATGTTTTTGGTATTGATGTTTCTGCATCCATGGTCAATCTGGCCAACAAAACTCAGGTGGCTAAGGCCTTTGCACGGGGTGATTCTAATTTAATGTCAGCTACTGATCATTTTACAAATGGCTATGGGTTTGATAAAATTATTATTACCGCTGCAGGATCTACTAATGACCCTATTGAATTGGCTGCCGAAATATCCAGAAAAAAAGGGATGGTCATTATGGTGGGCGCAGTTGGTATGAATATTCCAAGAGATCCTCATTTTTATCGAAAAGAGTTGGACCTCAGAATGTCTTGCTCATATGGTCCTGGTAGATATGATGTGAATTATGAAAATGCCGGTCAGGATTATCCTTTTGCTTATGTCCGTTGGACTGAGCAAAGAAATATGGAGGCTTTTCTAAATTTGCTGTCTAAAGGATTATTGGATTTAAAGGGCTTAACCACACATATATTTGAGATTGAAGAAGCAGAAAAAGCCTACGATTTAGTTCTTGGAAAAGTTAAGGAACCCTATCTCGGAATTCTTCTTAAATATTCTGAGAATGATAGTAAAGCAAAAACTTTAGTAGAGCTTGAAAATAAGCCTGCTAAAATTATTAATATTGGTTTTATTGGGGCAGGTAGTTTTGCTCAATCTTATCTTATTCCCACTGCCAAAGCCTTAGGTTCATTGGATACGGTTGTAACGCGTACAGGTATCAATTCTAAAAATGTAGCTTCTAAATTTGGTTTTAATAATTCATCTACATCTGCTACTGATGTTTTGAGAAACACAGCCATTAATTGTCTATTTATAGCTACCCAACACGATACTCATAGTGAATATGCAATTGCGGGTTTAAGGAATAATAAGAGTGTTTTTGTCGAAAAACCTCTTGCTATGAATTATACCGAATTAATTGATGTGGTTAAAACCTATGAAGCCTCCAAGGATGCTAAATTGATGGTGGGTTATAACAGACGTTTTGCTGATGTTTCGGTTAAGGCAAAACACGAGTTTGAAAATATTGGAGACCCTTTGGTTATGAATTTCCGGGTAAATGCGGGCTTTATTCCCAAGGAGCATTGGACCCAAACCCAGGCAGGAGGGGGACGTATTGTTGGTGAGATTTGTCACTTTATTGATTTAATGCAATATTTTACCGATGCAAAACCTGTTCGGGTTTATGCCGATTGTATTGATGCCAACTCTGACAAAACTAAAAATGATGATAATATTAGCATTACAATAAAGTTCTCTGATGGGTCCATTGGTAACCTAATTTATACTGCCAATGGCGATAAGTCGATGCCAAAAGAACGATTCGAGGTATTTGGTGGTAGTAAAGTATTTGTGATAGAAGATTTTCGGCAGGGTACGTTATATGCCAATAATAAGATAGTTAAGGTAAAGAATTTAGGGAAAGGTCATAAGCAGGAGGTAAAGGCTTTTGTCGATTCTGTAAAAGCTGGCGACAAAGCACCTATTTCTTTTGAGTCTTTGGTTCTTACAAGCTTAACTACTTTAAAAATCCAGGACAGTTTGTCTACAGGGTTGCCTCAGGATATTGACTTGGCTCCATTGTTTTCAAATAAATAAAGATGTTACCATCCACCATTTTAAATAGCTTTTCTTCCCTGCAACAATATGTTAGTGAGCAAAACTATAAAGGCTACGACCCCTACGATGGCTTAAATTCAAAGCTTTTTAAGACCCTGCCGTTAATCTCGGATAATCGTTTTTTTCGTCTTGCCTGGATCCAGGTGTTTAAGCGTTTGCCCTTTAATGTGCGCCCGTTGGTTGGGATTCAAAAAGACTATAATCCTAAAGGGTTGGGACTTTTCCTGAATGGCTATTGTCATCTTTATCATCAGGATTCCAAAAGCCTAAAAGTGTTGGGCTTAACACATAAGGCAATCAGGGAGAAGGTCGTATTTCTCTCCAACCAAATTCTTGGGCTGATGAGTCCGGATTGGTCCGGTGGGTGTTGGGGCTATAATTTCGATTGGCAGGCCCGTGCATTTTTTCAGCCCAAAGGCACTCCTACGGTTGTGGCATCTACCTTTATTGCTTATGCTCTGCTCGATTCCTACGATATACTCAAAGATGAAAAATTGCTTGAGGTGGCCGTGTCGGTAAAGGATTTTGTTCTCAACGATTTGAATAAGTCATACGATGCTGATGGCAATTTTGCTTTTTCGTATTCGCCCCTGGATAAAACCCAGGTGTTTAATGCTTCTTTGCTGGGCAGCAGGCTATTGGCTCGTGTGTATTCCTATACCGGGGATAAAACATTGCTGGTAGAAGCCAAACGTTCAGTACAGTTTTGTGTTCAGCATCAACGTGAAGATGGTTCATGGAGTTATGGTACATTGCCCTTTCATCAGTGGGTCGATAATTTTCATACCGGCTATAATCTGGAATGTATTTCAGATTATCAAAAGTACAGTGGGGATAATAGCTATGCGGGTCACTTGGAAAAGGGTTTAAAATACTATTTAAATACTTTTTTTACCCAGGAGGGCATTTCCAAATATTATAACAATTCTGTTTTTCCCATAGATATTCATGCCCCGGCCCAGTTAATCGTTACCCTAAGCAAATTGGGTAAGTTATCCCAACATAAACACCTTGCTGACAAAGTCCTTAATTGGACCATTACCCATATGCAAGACAAAAAAGGTTATTTCTACTTCCAAAAGAAAAAATACTTTACTTCGAAAATACCCTATATGCGGTGGGCGCAGGCCTGGATGTTTTATGCGTTAAGTATAAGGGTGGGAAATAAATGATCTTAGCAGTGACTCTCTTCTCATGATAGGTAATAATTAACAATCAGATGAATGATAGAATAAACATTTTGAACTGTCCCATCGACAAGCTAACCATGGCGGATACTGTATTGACCATTGATAAGTCGATTGCGAAGCACCTGGCTATTCAGCATATTGTGGTAAATGCGGCTAAGATGGTTTACATGCAAAAGAATGAAGCTCTGTGGGAGTCGGTTGTCCATAGTGATATTATCAATGCGGATGGCATGGGGGTTATGTGGGCTGCTAAGTTTTTGGGTCAGCCTTTACCCGAAAAAGTCTCTGGCATCGATCTTATGATTAAGCTGGTGGAGCTGGCCGCCCGTAAAAAGTATAAGGTTTTCTTTTTTGGGGCTAAGGAAGAAGTGGTTAGTCGGGTCGTGGATAAATATACCCGGCAATATGGGCCGGATATAATCGCAGGTTACCGCAATGGCTACTTCAACAACAACGAAGAAGCTTCAATCGCGCAACAGATAGGCGAAAGCAAAGCCGATATTTTGTTTGTGGCGATCTCGTCGCCTACCAAAGAAATATTTTTGGATAAATATAAGGATGTGATGCAAGTACCCTTTATCATGGGTGTTGGTGGTTCTTTTGATGTCGTTTCGGGCAAAACCAAACGGGCTCCCTTGTGGATGCAGAATAGCGGGCTGGAGTGGTTTTTTCGTTTTCTCCAGGAGCCCCGCCGTATGTGGAAACGCTACCTGATAACCAATACCCTGTTTATTTATTACCTGTTCCGCGAAAAGTTTTTCCCACCTCATCGGGAACAGCAGTTACACCATTAACGTGTCATTGCGAGCGCAGCGAAGCAATCTGTTCAAAGTTTGCAGCGCCCTTTTTTGGGGTGTTTGGCTCACAAGGAGATTGCCTTTTAGGCGCCAAAGCAATGACCCATTGCGTCGGCCGGCGCGGTCGTTGCTCTCCCTCGCAATGACA
>JBFHKL010000243.1:0-6242 GCA_041595375.1 Saccharicrinis sp. | reverse complement strand
TTTATCACAAAATTAGATAATTTAACCGAATTTACATCTGATATATTTATTTTACCGCAAAAAACAATTATGGACATCACACACATGAGTATCGCTTTTATTTGTGGAGTAACCATCACCTGGCTGATTCTTTACATGCATTTCGGAAAAAAGCTATTACTTGAACAACAGAATAAACAGGGACCAGAAGCAGAAAATAAGCAGTTAAAACTACAAATCAACAATTTACAAAACGACTTAAATACCTTACGTAACCACTTTACAGAAGCCCAAATGCATATAGCTGCTGTAGATAACGAAAATACGCATTTAATTAAGAGCAATCAAAAGAAAGAGGAAGAGATTCAAAATTTACACGAAAGACTAACCAAAGAATTTGAAGATATTGCCAACAGAGTATTGGTTACACGCTCTAAAGCGATTAACGAGGAAAACTCACAAAAGCTGGCCGATATCTTATCACCTTTTAAAGAACAGATTGCGCTATTTGAAAAAAAAGTAGAAGACACCTATGATAAAGAAGTAAGAGATAAGCTAAGCCTACAATCGGAAGTGAAAAGACTTTTTGATTTAAACCATCGAATTAGTGAAGAGACAGGAAATCTTACCCGAGCTCTAAAAGGAGATGTTAAGAAACTGGGAAATTGGGGAGAGGTAATACTGGAAAGGGTTTTAGAACACTCAGGATTAACAAAAGGAAGAGAATACAGAAGAGAAGTAGTAGATACAAACAGCAATGGCGAAACCATACGGCCAGATGTGATCATCGATTTACCTCAAAACAGACATTTAATCATCGACTCAAAATTATCCTTGTATGCCTATGAAGAATATGTAAATGCTGAAAATACAACGCAAAAAGAAAGCGCACTTAAGAGGCATAAAGAAAGACTCAGAGAACATATCAAAACCTTATTTGAAAAGAATTACATGTCAGCCCAAAAGCTCAATTGTCCGGATTTTGTATTAATGTTTATCCCTGTTGAAGCTTCTTTTGCTGTTGCTGTTGAAAACGACAATGAATTGTTTGCTTTTGCATGGGATAAAAAAATTGTCCCTGTAAGTCCCTCTACCCTATTAGCAACTTTAAAAACAATTGGTTCCATTTGGCGACAGGAAAATCAAACAAAAAATGCCCAGGAAATAGCACGGCAAGGAGGGGCTTTGTACGATAAATTGGTAGGTTTTATTAATGAACTTGAAAAGGTTGGCAGTAACATTAACCAACTACAAAATAATTATTCCTCAGCCATGTTAAAATTACAGACAGGCAAAGGAAACCTTATTTCAAGAGCCGAAAAAATAAGAGAACTGGGAGCAAAAAACAACAAGACCATCCCTGATCATTATTTGGAGAGCTAATTAACGGAATACAACAAAACTAAAGCACCATCTTCGCACAGGGACATTAATCCTTAAATCTCCACAAGAGATCTAAAAATAGGAAACAGTCTCTGTGTAAGCTCACTTTTGCGAATGGTCACACCAAACACGGTGCTATATTAAGGTCTTAATCTCTATTGATTAACATGTCTGGATACTTCGAATATCAGTTATTGCTTATTTTAAAAAGAGAGAATGTATTCTTAGAACTTAAGTGAGAGAATATTTTAACTAGTTTTTTTTACATTAAGAGTATTAAGTATCGATTAAATACGTCTTCCTTTCCAATAAGAAACACCTGCTGCAGCATAAACTACCGTAGCAAATATGTATAATGGATAAATAAATTGTATCACCACAAATTTACGCAACGAAAGGGGCACATCAAAAAACGTTGATCCTCTGCGCAATAAGCTAAAGTCAATAATGGCCTTTAACAAACCGCCGATTACAACAGCACATCCAGCGAGAGGGAAAAAAAACAATAACAAAGGAGAAATAACAAGAATAAGATTTGTAATAAAAACAATCCACGCCACCCATAAGGTATACATATCGGTATACCCTTTGCTTTTAGCGGCCCACCTTACCCGCTGATTAAAAAACTCAATGATTTTCGTTAATGGAAAGGTGCTAACAATAGCTTCCTTACATTTTAAAAAACGGATTTTAGCATGCTCCCCCACTGCATATTGCAATAAAAAAATATCGTCACCCGATGCATATTTTTCAGGCATCTGCTTACTAGCACGTTGATACAACTCCTTTTTGTACACCAGATTAGCAGCATTGCACATAATGGGCTTTCCTATACCACAGGCACCTGCTCCCGACATAACCAGACTCATAAAATCCACCGCCTGAAAACGATTAAACCACCCCTTTAGCGGCGATAACTGAACAGGTGCTATTAATAAATCTACCTCATTATAGCTTAGAAAAGAACTTATACTAGACAGCCAATTTTCAGGATGATAACAATCGGCATCGGTAGTAACAATAAAAAGGTACTTAGCCTGCTTAATGCCACTGGCAATAGCATCTTTCTTGCCACAGCCTTCATTTTCAAATAAAAAGAAATTGGGCAAATCTACGATCAGATCAAGTAATATTTTTCTTGAATCATCGGTACTTTGATCATCAATCAACAGCACCTCGAACTGATCCATAGTTAGATTCTGCTTCTCAAGTCCCTTAATAAGTAATGCCAGGTTTTCTTTCTCATTCCTGAATGGTATCACACAGCTTAATTTTACGCAACCTCTTTTACTGCTATCTACAAGCGGCATTCGATCCCAACCTTTACTATACGATAATATCAGCCAAATATAAGACCCAAAAACAATAAATAATAAAATGCCTACAATACATCCGAGCATAAAAATAAGAGATAAAAGAAGCTAATAAAATACCGATACAGACTGCAGACGAAACCTCAGTTTTATCCAGACTAAAAACTGCACACTATGTACTTCTTATTTAACCTTATACACCCAGCTTTCCATTCTATTATTCTCCAGAACATACTGTTGTCTGGCTTCTATTTTTCTATATACTGGATCCGACTCGGCACTAACCAGAAACAGGGATCCTTTAGGAATAATTTGAGACTTACTAAAACCCTCTTTCTTAAGCTTCTCCACCATTTTTATAGCATTTTTTTCGAGCTTAAAACTTCCTACAATAATATGATACTCGTTTTTACCCACAGCAGAAACCTGTTGTGAAAGGTCCTTTACCTCCACTGGATTATTCACGGGCTTGCTTACAAGAGCAGCAGTACTATCTTTTACTACTTCTTTTTTCACAGCAGGCAATTCTATGCTTACTATTTTCTTTTCATTGGCTTTTTTAGGCTTGAAAATCAATAAAAAATAAGCTAGCACACCTATTAGCACAACTACAACAATAACAACAGGAAGAACAAAGCCTTTCTTTGTTTTCTGCTGACTATTTTTCACCACCTTAGTTCCAGAGTGGCTATGAGAAGAAACAGCTGTATTTACCTTTTCTTTTGATATGCCTGGATTTTTATCCATTTGTGTATTTACTGGAGGTGCCACGCTTACAGAAGACGCAGCGGCTGGAGATTCTTCCTTTTTATCCTCTTTTGCATTGCCCTCATCTTCCTCCTTTACCTCATCCTTATCAATAGTTAAAAGAGAACTATCCTTATTTCCCGCCACTATTGCATCAACATTAGCATCAGTGAAATCATTTTTCTCCTCTTCGGGTACCTCTTCAATATGAGATGCCTCATCAATATCTAACAATGTAGTTTCTGTCAAGTTATCAGTACCCTCAGCTTCTATTTTGGTATCCGGATCTTCTTTTTTATCCTCCATGATACCCATATCAAAATCATCAGCCTGCTGAAATCTCAGTATACCATTATCGTCTTTCTTAAATATGCCAAGATGGTCAATTGTATAAACACCATTTTCTTCCAACTCTTTTTTTAAGTTATCGACATAATCAAAAACCTGATCGGTAGCTACAATGGTATCTATCCCCTTTTGGCTGGCCACATAATTGGCTAACAAACCATCATTAAAACTTAAAAAATTATTAAAAAGAATACTAATATCTGGTTCTTTAGATATGATAAAAGCACCAAAATTTGGGATTATAACCCTATTATTTTCTCGAATAAGATCTAAAATATATTTTTCCATTGGGTTGAGTTAGTTTTAAGTGAATAGATGGAAAAAACGTACTAAAGATAATGAGTTTTACTTAATTAAAAATAATATTCAGTAAAACTTTGCTTATGGTAGATATTAATAGTGTTTCAATTGGAATGCTTTTTAGATAGGCGTATTACCAAATAAGCGCCTACCATAGCTGGCAAGGCTTGATTAATCATCCACAAAACACTTACCGACAACATTACTCCAGCCTCGTTAAAGCACACAGGGACAAACAATAGCAGAGCCACAGAATTTCGAACACCCAAATCGGCCAGTAAAAAAGATGGAACCAGAGAGATACACAGAAAGTAAACAGGCACCAACAAAACAAAGCTAAAATTAAAAGATACTAAATTAAAAAAATAGAGAAAGGTCATTAACTGACCGGCATAAATACAATAACGCAACACACTTAATCCTACAATTTTGAAAACTATTCCCCGCGGAAGCTCTTTGATGCTTAACAGCATATCATGTACCTTATTTTTCCACTTAAAATATTGTACTATTTTTTTCAAATAGGCTCTAAACCACCAAAACAATAGCAAACAGGCACCCCCTATCAACATCAATATTAACCCATACAAAAATATATGCTGAAATTGGGAGTTAACAAGGAAACCGTAAACCAAAATAAAGATGAGCCCAAAAGTAAAGATAACAAGGGTTTGAACAAATCCCCCAAAGTAATTTAACAGAGCAGCGCGAGGTTTTATATCTTTGGGTAAGAAAAGGATACGCCCCAAAGGCTCTCCCAGTTTAGCAGGAGTAAAAATACCCGACGAAAAACCAGCCAATACCATTTTAACAGACAACCAAATCCCTACAGGATAAGATGAGACCAAAAGAACTCTCCATTTAAGTGCTTCAGTAAAAACATTAAGTACGACCAACAACAATTGAATAAACATTAAAATCCAGAAGGAAGAATTTATATTTACTTCGCTAAATACTTTTGGCAGATCAATCTGCCAAAGGCGATAAAGAATATAAGCATAGGAGCAAATAAGGATAAGAACCCCAATAACCTGCTTCCTACCCTTAAATAAATACATTAAGCTCTGTGTCTATTAATAATGGGGAGTAAAATAAGCGATATAATTCCGGTAAGAACGATCATTGAGTTAATGGCACTCCATACAATTAAGGCAAAAGCAGCTCCTTCGTTTTGCGAAACACCATACATTTGAAGTGTAGATATTACCATAAAATGCCAGGGTCCCATACCTCCTTGCACAGGTGCTACCATCCCCAGACTACCCAGCACAAAAGCTGACAATCCAGCCAATGGAGAGAGATGAGAGGTAAACGAGAATCCAAAAAAGCAAACATAAATCATCAAGAAATACATCACCCATATAAATACAGTATGGAAGATGAACATCCCCTTATTTTTAATATTTTTCACAGCCATAAAACCCTCTGAAAACTTACCCCATAGCGACTTCACTTTCATATAAGGTCCTGTTTTGGCGAAATATTTTTTAAATACCCTTAAGAAAAAAACTATAGCTCCCAGTGTAAAATAGGTCCATACTGAGGTAAAGATATTAGTGATTTTTGTGAAGTCGGTATTTTTTGTTAAGAAATCAGCAACCACATTAAACTGCAGTGCCAATACCAACAACAAACAAATAAACAGCATAATAACATCTATTAGCCGTTCAACAACAACAGTACCGATTAAACGAGTCACAGAAATCTTTTCATAACGGCTTAACACCCCACAGCGCGATATCTCACCCATTCTGGGAATCAGTAAATTAGCAAAATAACCCACCATTACGGCAAAAAAAGTATTTACAATGTGTGTTTTCTTTTCAATGGGTTCTATTAACATCTGCCATCGGATAGTACGACTAAAATGACTGAGTAGACCAACCACCATAGATAACAACAGCCACCAGTAATTAATTCCTTCACTCAAGGTCTGTTTAATCTCCTGCATATCGTAGTTACGATATACATACCACATTAAAAATCCACCGATAGATAAGTAAATTAAAAATTTTATGGTATTAACAATATTAGTTTTCAATGCGTTTTTATTTGAAAATTCGGTCTCCCTAATATAAATAGATATAAATTTAAAATTTTACCTTTGCGGCAGATTTAAGCGAGTGCAATTTTATAAAAGATTATTTGTTTGTCCAAAATCACAGCAACATT
>JBFHKL010000242.1:0-6252 GCA_041595375.1 Saccharicrinis sp. | reverse complement strand
TGATCGTAAAATAATGCTCCGGAAATACCGCTTAGAAATATTAGAGGTACAAATACCGCACAGGTGGTTAATACCGAACTAATCAGCGGGCGAATCACTTCGTTGGTTCCTTTTATGCAGGCTTTAAAAACAGAATCGCCTTTTTCGCGGTACTGAACAATATTATCGATCACAATAATCGAATTGTCGATCATCATCCCCACGCCCAGAATCAATCCTGAAAGGGAGATGATGTTGATGGAGATGCCCATCAGAAAGAAAAAGAATAGACTGATGGCCAGGCTCACTGGCACCGATATCCCTATTAACAGGGGCGATTTTAAGTCTTTTAGAAACAGAAACATGATTAGGAATGCGAGCAAGCCACCTACCAGCAAGCCAAATTTCAGGTTACCCAGAGAGTAATCGAGGAGATCGGTTTGGTTGCGTTCAATCCCAAAATGCAGGCGGGGGTAATCATCGCGCAAAACCTGAATCAAATCATTGGTTTTCTCTTTTAGGTCAGAGATGCGGGCATTTGATTTTTTTATTACCGCCATGGCCACCGAGCGGGTATTGTTCGACAGATAAACGCCTTTATCGAGTTTTGGGCGTACTTTAATTTTTGCCAGATCTTTCAATTTAAAGATCCGGTCGTTGACATGGAGATACAAATCTTCAATATCATCGCGATTTTTCAGGAGAGAGGCATAGCGAACATTATATTCGTAAAGTCCACTGCGCACCTTGATGTTCCCTACAGAGTAATTGTTCGTTTCGAGTGCTTTTGAAAAAGTAGAACGGTCGATTCCCAAATGACTTAAGCGATCCATATCAACCTGCAGCACAATTTCGGGAAGCTCGATGCCACTGATATCTGCCATGGCTACTTCGGGTAGTTGCTCCACCCGTTTCTTTATTACCTGTTCGCAAAATTCGCTCAACTCCATAAAACGATTTCCCTCCAGGGAATCTTTCAGGCTCACATTCAGGTAAAAAACCGGAATGTCGGTCGCTGAAGTCTTTATTACCCGAGGGCGCGTAAACTCCTCGGGCAGAGTATGCATCAGTGCGTCAATTTTCTCATTTACCTCGATAAAGGCATAGTTGATGTTGGTGCCATAATTAAATACCAACCGGATATTGCCCTGTCCGTTTGATGCCGAACTTTCAATATCGTTTAGATGAGATAGCTGGAGTAATTGTCTTCTGATTTTGCTGACCAATTGTTCTTCCATTTCGCGCGCCGGCTTTCCCTGGGCGCTCATTTTAACCACAATCTCCGGGATGTCTGTTTCAGGCATTAACGAAACGGGAATTAATCCGGTCGCAACCAGGCTCATCACCATAAAGGCAATAAGAGTAACTGTAACGGCTATGGGACGTTGTATAAGAAATTTTACCATCGTTGTTTGCTGCTTTTCCGTTTAGAATTTTGTTTCCAGTATTTGATCAAAATCGGAGGTCAATTCCCTTCCTGTTTGAAAGTCGAAAAGGCACAATTTTCGAATTGTATAATAGTAAAACCAGTAATTCTGCAGGGCGTTCAGATACTGGTTTCGGGCCGAATACATGGCTTTGTACGATTCGTTGATGGCGATTACATTTGCTTTTCCAAGAGCGAAGAGTTGTTGTGTGAGTTCGTAGGCACGCCTCGAAAGAGTATCTGCCTTAGCTGCTGAGTTTAGTTCGCTGCGTTTAATGTTGAATTCATTGGCTTTTTTAGCTACTTCAATCATCAGTTGTTCTTTAACTTTTTCATTTTCGCGTTGGGTGATTTGTTCGTTTAATGAGGCTCTTTGTATACTGCGCTTGGTTTCGCTCCAATCCAGGATTGGAATGCTTAAAGCAATTTTGAAATTTTGTCTATCGAGTAAATCCTGAAAGGCTTCAGCAAAGACCTCCTTATTCTGATTGAGTCCAACTCCGGCAGCTACACTTATATTGTATTTACTCCGTTTGGCTGCACATACTTGTTTTTGAGCTTCCAAAAGTTTTTGAATCAGGCCGTGACTGTCCGGGTTATTTTTTTCTGCCAGTTGCTGTGCTTGTTGAGGATTAATAAAGGCCAGCTCAACCTTTTCGGGTGCAATACATTCTATTTCTGTATCCAGGGGAATTTCCAGAAAATCGCAGAAATCGAGTCGTGCATTCTCCAACTGATTTTTTGCCTGTTCCACACTAATGCCCGCATTGACTTGCTTCAGTTCGAGGTTTAATAGGTCATCCCGCGAAATTGAACCGATCTGTTCTCTTTTCCGTCCCATGCTAATGAGCGAATCCGCATTTTGACTGTTTAGTACAGCTATGTCGAAATTCATTTGGGCTACCAGCAAGGAGAAAAACAAGTTAACAGCCTTTATCGAAACCTCTTCGCGTTGCTCTATAAATTCAAGTTTTGCCTGTTTAAATTTCAGGGGTTCAATTTTTGCTTTCCACTTGTATGCGTTAATGCTCGAAAAATTTTGTTGATAGCCAATACTCAGCGGAGTCGATATAAAATCGAGGTTGTTGTTGCTACTACTTCCGTATCGTTGACTACGCATCAGACTCGAATTTACCGACAGATTGCCGCCTGTCAGACCAATTTGCTGATTAATCCCCATATTGTACTGCGAGGTTAAGCGTTGAATCTCTACTGGTTCGTATTTCATCAGTTCCGAATTATACACTTCGGTAATGCTTCGGGTATAATTTAGGGGTGTTAACTGAAGATTCAAATGAGGCCTGAGCTCTACCAGAAAATCCTGATAATTCAACTCATTTACCAGATACATATTACGCGCCCGAAAAATTTCGAGAGAGTTTTTATTCGCCTTTTCTATGGTTTGTTGCAGGTCTAGCTCAATCTGTTGGGCCACAGCCACCTCCGGAATACAACAAAACAATCCGGCAATGATTATCGTTTGTAATTTAAATCTCATCATTCTTTTATATTAAAAAGCATCGAATAGTAATTCCAATTGTTTAAAGCTTTATTTATTATTGTTCCTTTCTTCTTCTGTCTCCCGCCTCCCGTCTTACCTCTTACCTCTTAACTCTTCACTCTTCACTCTTCACTCTTAACTCTTCCCTCTTTCTTCTTCTGTCTCCCGTCTCCCGTCTTACCTCTTACCTCTTAACTTTTCACTCTTCACTCTTCACTCTTCACTCTTCACTCTTCACTCTTCACTCTTCACTCTTAACTCCAAACCCTCAACTCTCAACCCTCAACTCTTCACTCTTAACCCTCAACTCTCTATTGCCCCATCTTCACAACAGGAGACAAATGACTGAGATTAAAATTACCGTCCACAATGACCTCATCACCGGGCTTAATTGCTTTCCCTTTAATGGTGCAGAATTGCGAGTTTTCTTCTCCAACATTTACATAATGCCAATGAGCGGTATCGTTTTTAAATACAAATATTACTTTTCGTTCCTGACGAAGCGTGACAGCACTTTTGGGTACGATAATCCTGTTTTTAATAGCTTCACGAACGATTACTTTTGCATTCATCCCATCGGTAAGCTTGCCTGATTTATTCAGGACAAATCCTTTTGCCATCACCATTCCGGCTTCATTTACCATGGGGTTGATGGAGGAAATATAACCATCGATGGTGTCGTTGTCGAATGCATACGGAATCACCACTACAGGCATTCCTTCGGAGAGCTTAAAAGCTTCATTCTCCAACACCGGGAATTCAATCTCGAACGAAGAATCATCTATCAAGGTGCAAAACTCTTTAAACTGGCCTGACTGATTGTATGGTTTTGCTTCAAGCCCGGCCACAACACCACCAAAGGGGGCTTTTAGCTTGGTTTTGCTTAACTCGATGCGAGCCATCTTTTGTTCGCCGGCAGCATCGGAATATCCCGATCTGATGAGTGCTATTTTCATGATGTGATCAGGAACATTCAGCGAATCTTTAAGCTGGTAGCCCATGCTGATCAGAGCATCTTCCAGTCCCAGCCGGTTCCGGTCGAGTGTTCGGCAGGCCTTTTCGTAGTTGTTGCGTTGCCTCGTGTTGTCGAGTACCGATAAACATTGTCCCGCAACGACTCGTTGTCCGTTTTTCACATCAACCGAAAGGATGTCCTCATCCAAATCGTATTTAAGTGTAGCCCGGCCAACGGCAGTTAAGGTTCCATTACTCTCGAACTCACGAAAGAAGGTTCCCTGATGAGCCAATCCGGTAACAACGATGTTCTGATCTTTGAACTGGTTCATGCGTCCAAAGTTCTTTTGTCCGTCGGGCTTGCTTTTACAACTTATAATTGCCGAGGTACAAAGCAGGATAATGATTAGGTTTCTCATGTGTTTATTGCTCGTTTTTTGTTTTTTGTTTTGTGTTTTTTTAGTCCGAAGACCAAGGACCGAAGACTGAAGTCCGTAGACCGAAGATTGCGAGGAGCAGATTTCCGTCTTCCATCTCCCGTCTTCTCTCTTAACTCTTCTCTCTTCTCTCTTCTGCCTTCCATCTTCCGTCTTCAGACTTCCAACTATCTTATTTTCCCTTTAAATGCAATCATCATATTCATAAAATTGAATGCAAACTCATACAGATACATAATCCTCATCGGTGGCGGTATGAAAAGTTACCGATTGCGGGCGATTTTTAATCAAGTTACATGAAAGTTGAAGCGGGCTAAAACCCTTAAATAACCAACACTTCTCGATAATTTTTTATACCGCGTTAGCGGTTCGGCATTTTTATTAGGCTCCTTTTGCAACATTTCGTCTATTTTTGGAATACCGATTCATATGCCTTTAATATTCGGTTATTATTTATTGGATCACCACTAATTATAATTTTATTTTCGTCATTTATAAGCCATATAATTTTTGCACTTACATTTTCTTCAATCGGACTAGCATTATTTTTAAGGAATTCATTTTCTTCATCGATTATTATTGGGTAATTGAACTCAATTTCTTTCAAAAATTCCGCTAAAAGCTCAACATCAATCGGTTTAACATAGAATAAATAATCTATATTCCAGTCACGGTGTTTTTGCATAAATCGTTTCCAATCTATTAATGTTTCAATACATTTACTGCAAGTTGCATCAATGTAGCTGATGACTTTATATTTATTATTACATTCATAGCCTGACCATTTATTTTCAAGGTCGTAACGTTTTAAGGGATACTCAATCTTAATTGGGGTTTTATACATATTAATCAGACGTTTACCATTATTAATGTAGTCGCATCCATTTATAAGCAGAAACACACCTACTACAATAATATATTTGCCGGGTTTAAAATTTAGGTAGGTCATAAATTAAAATTTGATTAGTATAGTTTATTGTTGTTGCATAAATCTTTTTGTTTTTTTCAGAAACACAAAACCCAAGAATTTCTTCATCAAGAGCATAAATATTGATTAAATTACCTTCCCAATCCCAAATTTCTAATAGTGGTGTTCGGTTCTTTCCTGCAAACAATTCATCTTCTTTAGCATTAATATTTAAACTATAAATATAATTATCAGATACATATACTTG
The DNA here is from genome assembly GCA_041595375.1 of Saccharicrinis sp. GTDB lineage: Bacteria > Bacteroidota > Bacteroidia > Bacteroidales > Marinilabiliaceae > Saccharicrinis. The sequence continues at coordinate 780 of JBFHKL010000242.1, read as the reverse complement.
ACCGGTAAATAATTTAGCATTTTCAACATCAAAATCGTCCTGTACTGTTAAAAGGGGCCCAATTGACACATCATTAATCTTTTTACCGGTCTTTGTGAAAATTTTTAGCCGGTGCATATATGAATATAAAAGACAAATGCGACCGTCACTTCGTCGAGATGCCATAACTTTTGCCGCTATGTTTTCCCTTTTAATTTGGTCACTGTTTATGTGGTAATTAAAATCCGGGAAAGTACTAATGCCTACTTTTCTGTCGTGGTTCAACAATGATTGGGAGAAAAATTCATCATTAGTTTTAATACTTCTATTGTGACGAATAAACAAACTATCATCAATTAAAGTAAAACCGGAAAGATCTTCCATTTTTGCAGGTATCAAAGTGGAAGAAACTATATTCATCTTCTTGGTGCCTAAATTAATCTTCTTAATTCGATATCGATCTAATAGTGTCAAATTTTCTTTATATTCTCGGACACTATTTCTATATATAAACTGAAATTCTTCAGGACCTCTACCTGAATTCCCAAATTGATATAGAAGTGTATAATCATTAAGATCAAAAACACTGAATTTATTCTCTTTTACTTCATTGTAAATTACTAACTTATCTTTTACTTTCGAAATCATAAATGGTAATAAACATTCAGCCTCAATTTTCTGCTTTTTAGATATTAATAATTCTTTTGGTTCTTTATCTTCAATAATTTTAACATTGGAATCTTGATGATTTTTACATCCATAAAATATACCCGTTACTATGAGTAAAAATAAAATAAACGT
>JBFHKL010000241.1:0-6278 GCA_041595375.1 Saccharicrinis sp. | reverse complement strand
TCCATTTTTTCAAATAAGGCCATAATTATTTATCTTTTAAATTCTATATCATCTTAAAATCCTACTCCTCTTAATTGAAATGTAAGATTACCTCTTATAACTCATTTACATTCATCTGGTTCATTAAATATATTATTATTTATTAACCTTAGATAAATTAACAAATAATAATCAAGCATTGAAGAACATGCGAATTTGAAAATTATTTTGATAAAAACGAAATTAAAGCGTTAAGATTATCCTTCAGCTTAATCAAATCCTCCACATCTAATTCACTATCAATTAAACGCTTGGTCAATTCTCCAGGAATTTTAGAGGCTTGCTCCTCCATTTGTAAGCCTTTTTCTGTTAACAGCACATTCACTTTACGCTCATCCAACTCCGACCTCTTTCGAATAATCAAACCCTGTTGCTCCATTCTTTTAAGTAAAGGTGTAATGGTATTGGTATTGAGTAAGAGTTTTTTTGCAATATCATTTACCAAAACCTGATCACGCTCCCACAAAACCATCAAAACCAGATACTGCGGATAGGTTATGCCTAATTTGTCCAAAAACGGCTGATACTCCCGTGTTATTAGGCGAGAGCTTGCATAAACAGGAAAGCACAACTGATTTTCTAATTTTAGTTGTTCGTATGCCATAGGGTAAAAACATTTTGCAATATTAAAAACTCAAAATTACAAAAAAAAGATTTAATCGCCTGCGATGTAACTATTTATTTGTTCAATAACTTTTTAATATCATTTTCTATTTTCTCAGGCTTTGTTACAGGAGCAAACCTCTTGACAGGCTTCCCTTCCGCATCGATTAAGAACTTAGTAAAATTCCATTTCACTTTATTTCCCAAAGTCCCTTTCAACTCATTTTTTAAATACTTAAAGAGCGGATGGGCTGAGTGACCATTCACTTCAATCTTTGCAAACATTGGGAAAGTAACGCCATAGTTTATCAAACAACCTTCTGAGATGGTATTTTCATCATCTGGCTCCTGATTAGCAAATTGATTACATGGAAATCCTAATACAACAAAACCCTTGTCCTTATATTTTTGGTAAAGATCTTCTAAACCCTTATACTGAGGTGTAAGCCCGCATTTACTTGCCGTATTAACGACTAATACAACTTTTCCCTCAAAATCGCTCATATTCACTTCTTTTTTCTGAATATTTTGTGCTTTAAACTGATGAAATTTCTGTTTCATATCCTCTAATTTGTTTTTTATTTGTCATATGTAACACCCAAATTGCGATCATCCTTCTGTGCGTAAGGCCTTATACATGGGTGTTTCATATTTTATAAATTATGTTTTTAAATTTTCTCCCCTGATCTTCATGGATTCAAACAATATGCATATACAACAAACAACATCAGCATACGCTCCTAGTATGATTTTAATATTTCATCCAAAAACGAGCTAGCGATTTTATCGTTTGCGATACAAATATACAAAAGAATATTAATATCGCAAACGACATTAATGTTCTTTAATTGAAATTCATAAAAACATTAAATCACCTTACAGGCACATGGATCAAGATCTGAAAATAAAACAATATTCGTCGTGAGGTTCTTGAAACAAATATAAAATAAACCATTTAAGCCTCCACAGTCAGGTTTTACAGCACAACTAATAGCGAATGCTAACTGTATCGACACTTAACGACAAGCCTCCAATAACACCCAAGCCATTAGAAACATTAGTATACACATTAGATTCTTCATACAAAGGATCATCCCGGTAAGCTTCTTGCTCACAAGCAGAGCGCACATAGAAATAATACTCACTGGATAATGAGTAAAGATAGAAAATCAGATGAGTTTGAATGGAATCGTTTGACTGAGTAATATACTCATTGGGAATCAACACAGACACTTCATATTCACTCCCATCAATTAAATAGTCATCAAAAGTCCCCAGGTAATCAATGTCGGAGAGCAAAACAGACTCATAATCTGAAGATATAAACACCTTATCATCTTCAGTATAATCAATTGTTTCCAAGGTTGTTTGCTCCGAACCATCGTCATTCTGGGTTACTGAAAATGCATCAACTCTTATTTGGTAGTAATTGGATACCTCAGCAAGATCGTTAAATTTAATTTTACAACGCATCATATACTCTAGCTCATCATCGTCATTATATTCAAGAACCGTAGCGGTATCAACAGATATAATAGATATTGCTTCGGGTACACAGGTATAGGCGCTTAAAAATAAACTATCTGCCACATTAATATTCACACTAACAGAATCATACTCATTTACGTCTACCTCAGAAATCTCCATCCATTCATCATCAGCATTATAATCTTTTACAACAGCCTCGCCTCCGTTTACACTTACTGATATTTTCACATCATCAATGGCCGTATAGCTATCGGTTGAAAGAATATCCGTTGTATAACTCACATGAATTTTAAACAAACTATCGGGCATAGGAAACGCATAAGTCACTGCTTCAGCACTCTGGCTCTCTAACTGATAATCCAAACTTTTCTCACACGAAAAGAGAAATAAGATACCCATACAGAGAAATACATTTTTAAACCCTTGAACAGGTATTTTTACGACCTTTTTCATCTTAAAATTTTAAAGTATAGCGAACATAAGGTAATGGAAAAGGAAAGATACTCAATTGTTTCAAAACCCTAGCCTCTTCACCTGTATCTTCATCTTCTTCAGTTACAAAATACAAAGCAAAAGCATTTTGGCGACCATAGGCATTATACAGGCCAAAACTCCAGGTACGCTCACCTAATTTGTTTTTCTTTTTAAGATTAACTCCAATATCAAGTCTGTGAAAATCAGGCATCCGATAGCCATTTATTTCAGAGATATATTCACTATATGAATCCGTACCTAAAGTACCCATGGTTGGTAATGCCGGACTATAATACTTTTGAGAAGGTAAAGTAACCGCACTGCCTGATCCAAATAACCAGGTAGCAGACACATCGACTTTGGGGTTGATGATATAATTACCAAAAATACCAATATCATGCCGTCTATCATTATCTGCCGGGAAACTTACTCCCCCATTAAGTTCATTGAACTGTTCGGTAGCCTTGGCCAAGGTATAGCCAACCCAACCTGTAAACTCACCTGTTTTCTTATGAATCAGAAACTCCAGCCCTTTGGCAATACCCTTGCCAAATACCAGGTCATCTTCCCATGAATCGCTATATATGATAGAGGTTGAACTTCCTGTATATTCAAGAAGATTACGATAGTCTTTATAATACCCCATAATAGACATATTAAAACCTTTACGAAACTCCCATTTCCCGCCCACTTCATACTGTGTAGCATGCTGAGGTCTGATTTTATTAGTTACCGGTATCCACAAATCAGTAGGTAAAGATACCGATGATGTAGTGATTTGATGCATATACTGACTCATCTGAGAATAGGAAGCCTTGAGGGCTAGCTTTGAAGTAAGCAAATAGCGAAGAGCCAAACGTGGTTGCCATGAGGAGTATGTTTTTCCTTTTGCACTGTATAATGACACATGCATGCCTGTATTAATTTTAAGGCTTTGTGTTAAATCAAAATCATCTTCCAGATACAGATAAAAATCATGTCCATGAATATTCTCCCCTCCTATAGTTGAATCTAATACCGTCACTGTATTTTGTGACTCTCTAATAATATCTACTCCCGGATTAAAGGTATGGTAAGTATAATCCCCTCCAAAACGAACATGATGTTTAGCATTGAAAAAATAGTCATAATCAACCTTACACAAAGCATCTTTAATGCCACTGTAATAATTTTTTTCGTAATAATCCCACGAATCATCCTCAATCTGGTTTTCCTCATACCCTACCGTATAGGAATAATTACTATAAGCAATAGATATATTTGAGAACAATTTATCGTTATAAATCCTGTTCCATCGTGCCGAAGAAACAACATTACCCCATCCTGAAGATATCTCATCGTTTACATCTATGGTTTCTCCATCCTCTTCTGATTGTGATGAACTACTGGTTTCTGTGAAATTATATTTGGTATAGAATTTATCCTTACCTCCATAAAAACTAAAAAACAAACGGTTTTTATCGTTCATTTTATGCGTCACTTTAGCATTTACATCATAAAAATAAAACGAGGTCCGGCTACTACTTCCGGATTGAAATGCTGCAGCAACAAGGTCATAATAAGATCTTCGGAAGGATAAACTATAGGTAGTATTTTCACCAAACAAAGGGCCATCCAATGCCAGTTTTGACGACATCATGCCCAGGCCCACTGTACCATGGAGACTCTCATTATTTCCATCTTTTAAACGAATATCCACCACCGACGACAAACGGCCTCCATAACGAGCAGGAAAACCTCCTTTAGTAACAGAAACATTATTGATCGCATCTTCATTAAACACCGAAAAGAAACCGAACAAATGGGATATATTGTATACAGGCACATCATCCAGTAAAAAAAGGTTTTGGTCAGTTCCTCCGCCCCGCACATATAATCCGCTTACCCCCTCACTACCTCCATTTATGCCAGGCAAAAGTTGCAAGGTGCGCGCAACATCAATCTCTCCCAAAAAAGAGGGTACTTTTTTTATCTGGCTGATAGGTAAATTAATTGTACTACTTCTGGTTGAATTAATACCCTCAGGCGTAAAAAAACTTACAACGGGCACTTCACTTATTAAAGAGTTGTATTCGAGTTTAAAATTAATAACCGTATCTCTATTCAGGAAAAAACGTTTCTGCTCAGAACGATAACCAATATAAGAACTATTTAAAATAAGTTCTCCTTTGGGAATGGTGAGACTGTAAAATCCAAAATTATTGCTTGAAGTTCCTAACATCCTTTCGCCATCATACACCGAAGATCCAATCAATATTTCTCCATTCTTAGCACTATGAACAAAACCCCGAACCACATATTTAGGAATAACAGACTGTTCAGAAGAAGGAAGGATAACGATCTTATTTTTCTTTTCGTTAAAGGTCACTGAACATGACTCAAATATCTCCTTTAAAAAGCCTTGTAAAGTATTTTCCCTGGATGAAAGCTGAATATGATCCTTTAAACAAATCCTATTGCTGTAACTAAAAGTAATTTGAAGTTCCTTTTCTATCGAATCTAATAATTCAACAGTAGAACCTGACGTTTTTGAGAGGTAAAATGTTTTGCTGAGTATAGACTGCGCTATACTATCCGTTAAAAACAGACACAACAAAACCGTGATAAAAGTATATTTAAGAAACCATGATAGGTTCATTGAAAACAATCTAACTATTTCTGATTAAAAAATAAAGCGAATTTAATCAGAGATTGTTAAAATAGAACCATCAAATTGTATTTTTTTATCAAAATGAATGCTTAATTCTTCAATAATTTCAGACAAAGATTGATTTTCAAAGCTTGTTGTCACCTTAATATCCTCATCCTTACCCGTATACTTAAGCTCTTTAATTTCAGGAAAAGTATTTTTAAGTTCAGCGCAAATTTCCTTTATTGAAGCCTGAGTGAAAGTAAGTTTGTGAGATTTCCAATACAGGTTATTAAATGAATTCAGATCTTCTTCAACCAATACACCTTCCTTATATATGGCTCTTTCGCCTTTAACTAATTCCACCTTCTGACTCGATGTTTCTACACTTACTTTACCCTTAACTACTGAAACATACAAATTATCTTGTAACTGTTTCACATTAAACTCGGTTCCTAATACTTTTACCTGTGCATCACCGGCATCTACTATAAAGGGCGTATTATTATGTGTTACATTAAAGAAAGCCTCACCGCTTACAGTAACACGACGATTTGATTGCTGAGCCATATTTTTGGGATAAACAATCTCACTATTCTTATTTAGTATTACAGTTGAATGGTCAGGTAACTTAACTTCCATTATCGTGCCATTTGTTTTATACGCTGTTAAACGTCCAAATCCGGCCACATTAAGGTAAAGATAAAGAGCTGAAGACAATAGAATCACAGGTATAAGAACAGCTGCCACTCTGCGCCAGATAAAAGCTAATGAAGGTGCATCATCCGAAACTATCTTCGACTCTGTTTGTTCCTTGGCTGACAATTGTGCTTTTACTTTTTTCCAATCACTGTTCACATCTACCTCATTAAACAAATGTAAATGCGCAGTTTTTTCCCAAAGAAGTTTTATTTGTTCAAAGTCTTCATTATTTTCAAAACTTTCGTTTCTCCAATTATTGAGCGCCAACAAATCTTCTTTAGAAATATCGTTGGTTAAAAAAGCAACAATAATCTGTTGAATATTTTCTCCTATACTATTCACT
>JBFHKL010000240.1:0-6284 GCA_041595375.1 Saccharicrinis sp. | reverse complement strand
GTTTCATTCAACAAAATTGTTCATCATAAGACTTATACCGCCCAACGTACGGCTGCTGATGCCCACATATCAGGAAGGGAATTAGCAAAAACGGTGATCATGAAAATTGATAACCGTATGTGCATGGTTGTTTTACCTGCTGATATGCAGGTTGATTTGGGTTTGTTAAAAATGAGCACCGGAGCAAAGTTTATTCGCCTTGCCACAGAGATGGAGTTTAAAGACTTATTTAAAAATTGTGAGGTAGGAGCAATGCCTCCATTTGGAAATTTATATGATATGCCTGTTTTTGTAGCCGAGGCATTAATAAAAGGTGTTTTTATTGCTTTTAATGCAGGTACGCACAGTATGCTTATTCAAATGAAATATGCCGACTTTGCTAGGCTTGTGCAACCTAAAGTAATAAAGGTGGCTTATCACGCAAATCTTTAAGTATAGTAGTATACGAAGGAAGTTTTGCCTTTACATTTAATTTGCACAAGAATTGATATTGATAATTTATATAACCATTCGGTACAACTTCCTTCATCATTAGTGCTGCTTATAAACTAAAAAAGCTGTTCCAACGTTTTGGCAACAGCTTTTTTGTATTAGCAAAATCGAAAAGGGTAAAAAAATAGTAGTTACTTTTTTAACTTCATTCTCATTAACAAATCATATTTGATCAGTTATGAGTTTGTTTTGCAAGCTGTTTTTTCTGCTTGCGATGCAAACAAACAAAACAATTGGTTTTAATGCAATATTAAGGTGTTGTAGTCGCTACATTGGTGTAAAAATGGGTATTTAGGGGTGAAATTTTCATAAGAGGGACGAATTTTTCAATGCTGTTTTTGTCCTTTTCAATGATTATTTTATTTAAATTCGATCCGGAAGTCAATATTATGCTTATTTTCGTGCGCAATGGATTTAAATCAAGTTATACCTTCTTATTTGGTGTCGAAAAAGAACAATATTCGATTGGTTCTTTTTACGGCTGGTTTTGCGTTGCTTTTTATAAACCTATATTCTCCTTTTGATGTTCGCAATTGGTTTGGATTAGATTTAAAATCGCAGGAACTATTCTTTTATTCCAGTCTGATTATACTGACAGGCGTTTTGGTGGCTGTTGTTTCGAGGGTGTTGTTGTATTATTTTAATAGAAGAAAGGTGCGGACAAAGCTTTGGGCTTTTCTATTGATTATGGGCCTCGAGATTTTTTTTATGGCTCTGTTTTATACGATTTATGAATCGGTCTTTATTAAGGGTGATCATCGAACGTATGTGGAAGTGTTTAGAATTTCTGTACAAAATACTGCTCTGGTTTTGCTTTTGCCCTATGCTGTGTTGTGGCTTTATTTTTCGTGGCAGGATAAAAATAATAAGATTAAGCAATTGACCAATCCTGATGAGTCATGGGAAGTAGATTCTAAAGTAATGGTTCCGTTCTTTGATGAAAAAGGAACCATGCGTATTTCAATTAAATTGGTCGATATATTATATATTCAGGCTACAGATAATTATGTAACTATTTATTATAAAAAGAATAATGAAGTAACTAAGTTTTTATTGAGAAATACCATAAAAAATCTCGAAAAGAGTTTCGAAAAGCAGCCTATAACTCGCTGCCATCGCTCTTATATGGTTAATTTTAATGAAATAAGTGTTATTAGAAAAGTCAGAGGAGGACATGTGCTTGAGATAGGAACAGACCCAATGATTGAGGTTCCTGTTTCAAAAATGTACCTCGAAGATGTGTTTCAATTGTTTGGTAAGGCCTAAGCCTTATAGAATGGTTGTATAAATAAAGTAAAAACCCAGCAGCCAACACAAAAATTCAAAAAACACTCCAGACTGGCAAATAGAATTAAGGCTATGCCTAGGCTGTATGTTATGGTTGTTAGGCCCAATAGTTGCGATACCAAGATTAATATTGTAAATATAAAACCCAATCTTGCGGCAAATGTCTTGGGTGCTTTATCGATTAGTTTGCCTTTATTAGGTATAAATGTCTCCATCTTTTTAGAAATTATTGCTAATAAACTATGTTTGCTATTTCCAAAGCCACGTATGAAAAAATCATAAGCTAGAAACAGGGGAATAATCAAGATGCTATTGTTGTAACCATATGCTATTAGTAGGAGTATGGTCAATAGTGCATTGATGCGGGGAATGTTTTCAGAAATTCGTGCTGATGATACAGGACATACTAAGTTATTCATATTTCATTTATCTAGTTAATTCAATAATTAAAGGATAAACATCAAATTTGATCATATTGTTTACTGTTTATTTTTTTTATAACATAGTAAATGAGTAGGTATTAAAATGCAACAATGTTGCATTTGTGTGACTAAAAGATTTATATTTGTATAAATTAATATTTGTGGAATGGATTTCTCCGGATTTTTAAGGGATAATGGAATAAAGGCAACACGTGTTCGTATACGCTTGTTGGATATTTTATATGAGGCTCAGTATCCAATCCAACAAAAGGAAATTGAGCAACGATGGGGTGAAGACATTGATCGAGTTACTTTATATAGGAATTTAAAAACACTAAGCAACTTGAGCATTATCCATAAAATTGAGGTTAGTGAATCAGTTACTTCTTATAAGTTGAGCAGGCATAATAGTCATGGAAAGCAATATAGCGAACATGCCCATTTTCATTGTTCTGTTTGTGATAAGGTGATTTGTATGCCTCAATATCAGGTAGATGAATATAAAATGCCTGATGGGTTTAAACAAATTAAGAGTAAAATCATTATAGAAGGAGTTTGTAAATGGTGTAATAAGCAAAAATCATAATATGAGAGTTAAAAATTATAGTATTATTCTTATAGCAGTAATTTTTGTGTCTTGGTGGGCACAAGCATGTGTGCAGCAAAAAAAAGTGGATGATAAGCAGATAACTGTGAGTATTCTACCTCAAAAATATATTGTAAAAGCCTTACTTGGAGATAGTGTTAAGGTTAACACCATGATTGCAGAAGGAAATAGCCCGGCTACCTATTCGCCTACTCATGAGCAGATTAAGGAGGTGAGTATTTCACCGCTTTATTTGAAAGTTGGTTATTTGGGCTTTGAGCAGGCTTGGTGTGATCGGTTTAAAGAGCTAAACGGAGATCTTAGGGTAGTTGATCTGTCAGCGGGAATTAAAATGATCCGTGAAGAAGATGCCGTGCATGGTGATCATGTTCATGAGGGGGGAGTTGATCCGCATACATGGACTTCGCCTAAAACAATGAAAAAGATTGCGCAGAATACCAAAGAGGCGCTTATTCAACATTACCCAGAATTTAAAGATTTAATAGAATCTAATTATCTCGTACTGACCGATTCGTTGAGTAAAATTGATTCTTTGTTCGAATCGTCTCTGAAAAAACTTGAAAATAAAAGTTTCCTAATTTTTCATCCTGCCTATACCTATTTGGCCAGAGATTATGAATTGGAACAGATATCCATTGAGCACAAGGGAAAGGAGCCGAGTGTTCAATGGCTTCAAAAAGTGATAAGGGAAGCAAAGAACAAAAATATAAGAGCCATTTTTATACAAAAAGAGTTTGATAAGAGAAGTGCCGAAATTATTTCGCAGGAGCTCAATATTCCTATTGTCACGGTAAATCCTTTAGCCGAAGATTGGTATGGGGAGATGTTGCAGTTGCTCGCTAAACTTGAAAATGCAATACAATGATCAAGCAGGAAGTACTTATTGAGGTTAATCATGTTTATGCGGGGTATACACCAAGTCAAAGTATCTTGCAAAATGTCAATTTACAAGTGTTTCGTAATGATTTTATAGGAATTATTGGGCCCAACGGAGGGGGTAAATCAACCTTACTCAAGGTTATTCTTGGTTTGCTAGATCCTTTTAAAGGAGAGGTGGTTTATCATCTTGGCAAATCGGGGAAAAATAAAATCGGTTATCTACCTCAAGTAAATAGTAATGATAAGGATTTTCCAATTTCAGTGCTTGATGTGGTATTGTCGGGTTTGATGGGAAGAAATAATTATTGGACACGCTATTCGAAAGAAGATAAAGAAACAGCATTCGGTTTATTAAAACTTGTAAAGCTTGATCAGTTTTATAATCGACCCATTGGTCAATTGTCTGGAGGACAAATGCAGCGTGTCTATTTGTGTCGGGCTATTATTAATCAGCCAGAGATATTAATATTGGACGAACCAAATGCTTTTGTAGATAAGACATTTGAAGGGGAGCTGTATGATTTGCTAAAAGAGCTAAATAGTAAAATGGCTATTTTATTAGTGTCGCATGACCTGGGAACAATCTCATCGGTAGTTAAAACCATTGCGTGTGTAAATGAAGAATTACATTATCATAATACTAATAAAATATCAGCGGAGATATTAAAAACGTATAATTGCCCTATTGAGTTGATTACCCATGGACAAATACCTCACCGCGTACTTTACAAACACTAATGATTATTACATGCAGGAAATAGTTGGTTTATTTCAATATTCTTTTTTTACGAATGCCTTAATTGCGGGTTTGCTAACTAGTATTTTAGCCGGAATTACAGGTACCTATATCGTTTCACGAAAAATTGTATTTATTAGTGGCGGTATTACTCATGCATCCTTTGGAGGTATAGGGCTTGCTTACTTTTTGGGTCTCAATCCTTTTCTCGGTGCGGCTTTTTTTGCCGTTCTATCGGCTCTTGGTATCGAATGGGCAACCAATAAGGCTAAGGTAAGAGAAGATTCTGCCATTGCCATACTATGGTCCTTGGGTATGGCTACCGGTATTATATTTGTTTTTTTAACACCTGGTTATACGCCTAATTTAATGAGTTTTCTGTTCGGTAATATATTAACCGTTACGTTGTCAGATTTGATCTTTATGGGCTTGTTAACTATTGTCGTGGTAAGTGGAGTTGTGGTGTTTTATCGTTTGTTGCTTCACATTGCTTTTGATCCCGAATATGCCAAAGCAATGGGGCTAAATGTGACCTTGTCAAGGTATATTATTGCTACACTGATTGCCTTAACCATTGTGATAAGTATTCGTATTGCCGGCATTATTCTAGTACTGTCATTGTTTACTATACCTCAGGCTATTGCTCTTGTTTTTACCCAGAATTTTAAGAAAATAATGGTCATGTCAATCTTATGGGGGTTGGGAGGGATCGTCCTTGGCCTTGTTGGTTCGTATTACTTTAATCTTCCTTCGGGAGCAATTATCATATTTACTTTAATTTTGTTTTGGATGATTGTAAAAGCCGCCAACTGGTTGTTCATTAAATTGCGTTATTCTTCCAGTTTTGTAAAATAGTTTCTCCTATAATTAGATCGATGGGCGTAGTGATTTTTATATTTTCTCTGTTGCCTTGAGCAAGGTGAATTGGGAAACCTGCATTTTCAAATACGCTGGCATCATCGGTAAATGTGTCTCTGTACGGATAGGTATAGGCTTCTTTTAATTTGGATAAGAGAAAAATTTGTGGTGTTTGTACCATTTTATACTGTTGTCTATCCACAGCGTAGCTTGTTTTTAGATCAATTTTTCGGATAGATTCAATAGCATCGGTTACTGGAATGGCCGAATGATATTCGCTTGCCATATGAAAGCAGTTCTTTAATGTTTGGTTGGAAACCAAAGGGCGCACTCCATCATGAATCGCAATCAGGCATTCTTCCTTTAAAATGTCAAGGCCATTTTTTACGCTATGAAAGCGGCTCTCTCCTCCGCAGGCAATGGTGTGTTTTATGGTAAAATGCTGTTCGCGACATAGTGAGTTCCAAAAGTCAATTTGATCTTTAGGTAACACCAGAATAATCTGTATGAATGGATGAAAAAGATAAAACCTTTCTATGGTGTGCATTAGGATAGGCTTACCCGATAGCTTTAAGAATTGTTTGGGTAAATCACTTTTCATGCGTGAGCCGGTACCTCCAGCTACAATCACTACGGCTTTCTTCATTATTTTCTTTTGTTTCATGCAAAATTACTAAATTTATTATGTCATTTACTGAATGCACCCGTATGTAGTTGATCTTATTTAAGAAATCCTTTAAATTTATATTTAGTTGATTTCTGATCTCTTTTAATTTGTAAATAAAACGAAAGGTCTTACATTGTTTAAATCATTTAATATTAAAGGCGTATGATACCTTCTACAATATTTCAATTTTTACATGAGTTATCCATTCACAATAATAAGGAGTGGTTTCAGGATAACAAAGTTATGTATCAACAGGCAAAAGAAGATTTTGAAGCATATGTGGATCATTTAATTGCGATGATTAATGTCATTGATCCTAAAGTGGGGCATCCGCAT
>JBFHKL010000239.1:0-6285 GCA_041595375.1 Saccharicrinis sp. | reverse complement strand
GGAATACAATACTCCTGATAATGGAGGATTTGAGTATTATTCCGGCTATGAACAAGGAGTAGGACCCGGTTTGAGGTTCATTGAAGGTGGTACCTTTATTATGGGTAGAGTTGAACAAGATGTGCTCTATGATTGGAATAACGTTCCAAGAAGAGTGACTGTACCTTCATTTTATATGGATGAAACCGAAGTTAGAAATGTTGATTACAGGGAGTATTTATATTGGACAAACAGAGTCTTTATTGACTATCCTGAAGTTTACCGTAAAGCACTTCCTGATACCTTGGTTTGGCGAAGACCATTGGCTTATAACGAACCTATGGTGGAAAATTATTTACGCCACACCGCCTATAGTGAATATCCTGTTGTGGGTGTTAGTTGGTTACAGGCTGCGGATTTTTGTCAGTGGAGAACCGATAGGGTGAATGAAAAAGTACTCATTGAAATGGGTGTTTTGGAAATGGATGTAAATCAGCAAGGAGAAAATAACTTTAATACAGATGCATATCTTTTAGGACAATACGATGGTATTGCGGGTAAAAAACCAATGGAAGATTTGGATCCAAATAAAGATAGCCGTCGCGTTCGATGGGAAGATGGTATTTTATTACCACGCTATCGTCTCCCTACTGAAGCAGAGTGGGAATATGCTGCTTTAGGTTTGATTGGGAACTCTCAAGAAGAACGTTTGACAAACAGAAGGATTTATCCTTGGGATGGTCATATAACCAGAAATGCCAGTAAAAAAGACCGAGGAGTGATGATGGCTAACTTTGTTAGAAGCCGAGGTGACTATATGGGTATGGCTGGCGATCTGAATGACGGTGGTGATATTACAGTAGATGTACATTCATACTTCCCTAACGATTATGGCTTGTATTGTATGGCCGGTAACGTGAATGAGTGGGTTGCTGATGTATACCGTCCTCTTTCTTTTGATGAAGTTGATGAGTTTAGTCCTTTCCGTGGAAATGAATTCAAAACAAAAGTATTGGATGAAGAAGGATATGTAGTGGAAAAAGATAGTTTAGGTAGAATAAGGTATCGTCTTGAGGAAGATAAAGATATTCTTAATAGAAAGAATTATCGTACAGCAGACAATAGAAATTTTGAAGATGGAGATGCGAAATCTAACATTAACCCATCGAGTGAATGGTTAGATAACGAACAGGATACAAAAGATATGTACGGTAAGCATGCCGGTAAAATGGGATCTTTAGTGTCAGATAAAAGCCGTGTATACAAGGGTGGTTCTTGGAGAGATAGAGCTTACTGGTTAAGTCCTGGAGCACGTAGATATTTGGATGAAGATGAAGCAAGAGATGATCTGGGTTTCAGATGTGCAATGACCCGAGTGGGTAGTCCTGTATCTGCCGGAAAGAAATAATAGCGAAACAATATATTTTGTAAAGGCTGACTCATAGAGTTAGCCTTTTTTTTATTTTTGTTCTATGTTAAAAATAGCCGAATTATATCAGTTGTTCCTTCAAACTACCGGTGTATCTACTGATACCCGGGATATTAAAGAAGGAAGCATGTTTTTTGCCTTAAAGGGAGTGTCTTTTAATGGAAATCAGTTTGCTGGTCAAGCTCTTGCCTCCGGAGCAAAGTTTGTGGTGGTTGATGAACCTGAAGTGGTCACAGACCACCGCTTTATATTGGTTGATGAGGTGCTTGAAGCATTACAAATGCTGGCGGGGTATCATCGTAAACAACTTGGAATTCCTATTATAGGGATCACAGGAACCAATGGAAAAACCACGACAAAAGAACTGATAAAAGCTGTTTTAGAGACCAAATACAAGGTGTTTGCCACGGTGGGTAATTTTAATAATCATATAGGTGTTCCATTAACTATTTTAGCCATGAATAGAGAGGTTGAAATGGGTATAGTTGAAATGGGCGCTAATCATCAGGGAGAGATTGAGCAGTTATGTCATATTGCACAACCTGATTATGGTTTGATAACCAATGTGGGTAAAGCTCATCTTGAAGGTTTTGGCTCTTTTGAAGGAGTAATGAAAACCAAGGCGGAGTTATACAAGTATATTGAGGCTAAACAGGGTACCTTATTTGTTAATGCCAGTAATGATTATTTGCTATCCATGTTAGGAGAAGGAGCTGATCTATATCGTTATGGTAAAAATGACTCTTTTAATGTGTTCTTCAAGGAGTTTGTTCCCGGTGATTTTTTAGGAGCCGTAAGTGTAGTGAAGGGTAAAGAAATTATCCTGAAAAGTAATTTGGTAGGAACTTATAATCTTGAAAATATTTTGGCTGCAG
This sequence comes from Saccharicrinis sp., assembly GCA_041595375.1. Classification (GTDB taxonomy): domain Bacteria; phylum Bacteroidota; class Bacteroidia; order Bacteroidales; family Marinilabiliaceae; genus Saccharicrinis. The sequence continues at coordinate 4,002 of JBFHKL010000239.1, read as the reverse complement.
TGGCTGTCGGAAACTGTTTTGAGGTAGAGAATAGTGCTATTTCAAAAGCTATAGCCAACTATAGGCCACAAAATAATAGATCTCAATTGGTGGAAACCAAAACAAATAAAGTGCTTTTTGATGCCTATAATGCTAACCCAACAAGTATGCAGGCTGCTCTCGATAATTTTGTTCAGATCAATAGAAGCAATAAAGTGGTTATCCTAGGTGAGATGAGAGAGTTGGGGGAAGGTAGCTATGATGAGCATGCTTCAATAATTAGTTTTTTGCAATCGGCCGGTCTTCATAAAGTTATTTTGATAGGGGAGAGCTATAAACCCTTTATACAGAGTGATTGTTCGTTTTTATATTACGATAATGTGGAAATGTTGATAGATGCTTTACGGGAAAATATGCTTACGCATTGTTTTATACTGGTAAAAGGATCGCGCACCAATAAGCTTGAAAAGCTGAAGGGGGTATTGTAGTTCCTTCTTTATTTAGGCTTATTGAAAGGTTTTAAATCCTTGAACTTATATTTCTTGTGAACGAAAAACTCAATAGCTATTGAGTGAGGGTATATTTCCGGATGATGATTTTGAGTGACCTGTTTTAAGTTGTTTTTACGCTTTTGGTACATTGTTTTAAATTTACCATAAAAGCTTAAGTGGGCATGGATAACCGAAATAAAATTATGAAGTTCGCCTGATAATAAAAACTTTAAGCCTGCTATTCCATCAATAAGCATCCGTTGAATGAGTCTGCCGAAAAAATAGTGTTTAGGATGGTTTTTGACTAATAAATAAAGATTATTTCGAAAATTAAGGTATGTTTTCTGAGGGTTGTTATAATCCAGTGTTGCACCTCCTAAATGAAATACTTCGCTGTTGGCGATGTATCGGATATCCCATCCTCTGTTTTTTAGTCGCCAGCAGAAATCTATCTCTTCCATGTGAGCAAAGAAGTCTTCATCTAATCCTCCACATTCGAGGTATAGTTTAGAGCGAACCATCAATGCTGCTCCGCTTGCCCAGAATATTTTGGCAGATTGATTGTATTGACCTTCGTCTTTTTCAATTTGATCAAATATTCTGCCTTTACAAAAAGTAAAGCCATATTTGTCTATATAACCACCTGCTGCACCAGCATATTCAAAATAGCCAGATTCACGGTAACTTTTTATTTTGGGTACACAGATAGCGGTGTTTTGGTTATTATCCAGTTCTTCAATTAAAGGAGTAAGCCAGTTTTTTCCCGGAGCAATATCTGAGTTGAGAAGGACAAAGTATGTTGCTTTTACTTGTTTTAAAGCACGGTTATATCCTCCTGTAAAACCATAGTTTTTATCTAGCTGAATGATTTTGACCGATGGAAATTCTTGTTTTAAAAGATCTATAGAATGATCTGTGGATGCATTGTCGGCAACAATAATTTCAACCCCTGGAATGGTAGAGTTTTCAATTACTGTGGGTAAAAATTCAGGAAGTAATTTTTCTCCATTCCAGTTTAATATAACAATAGCGACTTTGGTCATGTTAATTTGTTTTGTTTGGGTTTGCATGCTTCCATCTGTTATGTGACCAAAGCCAGTATTCAGGTTTTTCACGAATAATTTTTTCCAGATGTTGTGTGTGTATTTTAGTTATTTCATATTCTTTGAATTCCTTAGGGTTTTCAACTAAAGGTTCAATGGTCATATGGTAATAGCCTCTTTTTCGCTTGTCGAAGCGAACAAATACAACGGGATTATTGGTTTTAACAGCCATTTTTTCGGTTCCAATATGCACCGGAGTTAGTTGGTTGAGGAATAGTGTTTGATATTGGATTTTATTCTTTGTTGGAGATTGGTCAGAAATCATACCTATTATATACCTTGTTCCATTTTTTTTTAATTGTAGCATAGATCGGAATGCCAGTTTCATAGGAAAGTTAAGGGTGCCCCATTTTGACCTTAATTTAAACATATACCTATCGTAGGGTTTACTTTTTAAGGCATGATAAACTTCACATCCCTGGGCCTTAATAAAAAGGTTGATAGCAGGAATCCATTCCCAATTTCCATAATGACCAAGAACAGCGATAACATCTTTTCCTTGATCGTAATATTTATCAAGCAGTTCTACATTTGAAATAGTCACTCTCTTTCTAATCTGCTTCTCTGTCATGCTTTGTATCTTAAAGGTTTCAAAGAAGATATCGCAAAAGTGATGATAGAACCTATGCGCTATATTTTTGATCTCCTGGTCTGATTTTTCAGGGAAAGCATTTCTCAGGTTCAGATAAACTAATTTTTTACGGTATCCAAATAATAGCACGAAACCATAAAAAATATCAGAAAACAGATATAAAATACCCAAGGGGAGGTACCCTAAGAGTTTAATAAAAAATATGCCTATATGTACAACAGGATTACTCATTATTTGCACTCATCAATTTATTTACAACAGTTTTAAATTCATCAAAGATTAAGGCATTGCTCGATACAATTTCTTTTCCATAGATATAGTTGCTTCCTCCACTAAAGTCGCAGTTGTTGCCTCCTGCCTGTTTAACCAGAAAAGATCCAGCGGCAACATCATAAGGTTTTAAATCATATTCGTAAAAACCTTCGAATCGTCCACAAGCTACATAGGCCAGATCAGTAGCCGCTGAACCTAATCGGCGTAGGCCATGAGAGTTTTTCATAAAATAAGTAAGTGATTTCATAAAACCATCCATCTTGCTGTAGTTGGAGTATGGAAAACCAGTAGCTAGCAAACTATCTGCCAGAGTAGATGCTTTTGAGACCGAAATTTCGTTGTCGTTTAAATAAGCAGGGGCACCTTTCCAAGAGTAAAAACATTCATCCAGGCCTATTTCATAAACAATACCCAGAACGATCTCCTTATTGTCTTCAAGGGCAATACTTATTGCGTACGGGCAGAGACCATGAATGAAATTCGTAGTTCCGTCAATAGGATCGATAATCCAGTTAAAACGCTCACCTTTTTTGGTAGATGTTCCTTCTTCAGCAATAAAGCCTGCTTCGGGTAATAATTCAGATAGCCCATTAACCAGTCTTTGCTCACTGCCTTTGTCGATATGAGTAACAAAATCATTCTTGCCCTTCACTTCAATCCTTTTTGTATGAGCAGACTCATCTTTAATGTATTGAGCAGTATTTTTGGTTAATTCAATAACTTGTTGACATAGTTTTGATAATTGCATGACTGTTGGTTTTATATTAAGCTTAAGCGTTAATCTGTTAATTCTGCCTCAAAAAGCATTTCTTCATGATGGAATGAGGTAAGCTTTACTTCTTTGATTTGGTTTGTTAAATTTTCGCAATAAGGTATTCTTACTTTCAGGTAATTTTTGGTGAATCCATTCATCCAGCCTTCGTGGTTATGTCCTTCAATGAGTACCTGGGCTGTTTGTCCTTCAAATCCCAAGTAAAAATCCCTTGTTTTCTTATCCGATACCTGGTGCAGAATCTGGCTTCGTAACTTGCGATCCTCCATAGGTACGATGTGATCTATGGTAAGCGCTTTTGTATTAGGTCTTTCGGAGTAGGTAAATACATGTAGTTGCGATATGTTCAGGTTGTTGATAAAATGAACAGCATCGTTAAAATGATCTTCTGTTTCTCCTCTTACACCTACAATCACATCTACACCAATAAAGGCATGAGGGAGTAAAGATTTAATCTTTTCTACCCTTTGTGCAAAAAGTTCTCGGTTATATCTGCGTTTCATTAATGCCAGTACTTTGTTTGAACCCGACTGTAAAGGAATATGGAAATGAGGCATAATCCTCTTTGACTGAGCTACAAACTCAATGATCTCATTACTTAATAAATTAGGTTCAATACTGGATATTCTTAGTCGCTTAAGCTCTTCTATTTTATCTAGTTGCTGTAAAAGCTGAAAAAAGTTTTCGTTGGTGCTCTTCCCAAAATCACCAATATTTACACCGGTAAGAATAATTTCCTGAGCACCTTCACGAATGGCTTTTTTGGCTAACTCAACAGTTGTTTTTATATCT
>JBFHKL010000238.1:0-6290 GCA_041595375.1 Saccharicrinis sp. | reverse complement strand
TAACATTCCCATTGGTATCTACCTCAATACTTACAACTACTAAACCTTCTTCGTCACAATCAGATAGGAAGAATCTCAAATGGATATTCCACCATATTCGATTTTTTCCCATTGCTATAAACCACTCTGGCCTGAAAAATATAATTCCCATCTGGAATATCATCCAATGAGATCATGTTGTTTGATTTATTGTCTATCCATTCATCAATCAGATTAACAATTCTATATTGATAATTCACTTTATTAGGACCAAAATTTACAGCTGTTAATAAAAAATCTATAGAGTTATTTTTATTCTTAAGACAAATTGGGGTTTCATTCTTCAGTGGAAGATTAATTCCCGATGTATTATTCCCGCCGCCATATGGATTAAAGACAGACGATATAACCAAAGGTTTGTGCTGGGTTGTATCAACACAATGATCTGGAAGAATAGCAATACCATTTTCAAGGCAAAGAATACTACTTTTATTGCTTATCGAGATATTTTGATACTTATCAGGAAATGTGTATGGACTTATTAATGTAAGTGTTTGCTTAACGAATATTGAATCTTCCAAATTTTCAACAAATGCAGCTTCATTAGCTGTAATCACCCAAAAGTGTTGATTATCAATATTTACAATTCGAATCGCCTTTTTAAACCTGCCTAACGCATTATTTAATTTTTTATATGGCAGCATATTATCAGATAAGTCATCGTAAGTATATACTTCTTCTCCTGTAGTCACAATTACCCGGTTATTAACGGTAAAAACATTCAAGCCATAGTCCGTAGGTAAACCATTCGCAGTGCCAAACTTTTTGTTAGAAACAACTTTCTTTAAATCATCGGACAACTTAATTCTGTTCAAACCTTTTATTTCATGACTAATCCAAATATATCCTGCATGATCCATTTCTATAAACCGACATGAACCGCTAAAACCATCAACCAAATGAGAAAATACCCATTTATTACCAACTCGTTTATGAAGCCTTATTTTATAATAGGTTGATTCGATAAGCCAAAGTTCTCCTTGATACCGGAAGGTAATAAAATCTGTTCCCCCACCGGTTAATGATAAAGGATATGCCTTCCCCTTACTTATTTTATAAATACCATCATTATTACCGCAGATAAGTTCATTATTTAACAAGTCTAGTTTCCATATATGACCAAAAATTCCTGGCAGAGGTTTTAGTTTTTCAAACTCAATATCAGCGATATCCCCTTCAAATTCAGTATAAAAAACACCATTATTAGTTCCCACATAAATAAAACCGTCGTGCTTAACAACCGAATAAATAGCCGAAGGCGCATTATCAAGATCAATGATATACTCAACCGTAGAATTTAAATCGACATAAGATATACCGTTGTCCATAGCCAGCAATAAATCACCTGAATAATTTAACGACAATCCCAAAACGGTATTGTTATCAAGTTTATTCTGCTTATCAAGGTGAATAATCACTTCTCCTTTCTGATTAATAATAAATAGCCCTCCCTTTAAAGTACCTATAGCATATTTATCATCATCAATTACTAAGGCCGTATTCACATCGTTTCCTGAAAGCACTTTATTAGCATCACAATTCCATTTTTCAATATGATTTCCCTTTAGCATGTGTAATCCGGATTTGCTATCGCCAACAATTATTCCGTCTGGATGAGGTAAAAAGAAACGAATAACGCCTTCTTTTGCTAAATCTGAATCATTAATAATATTAAATTCTCCATCATTATAAACAGAAATTCCCCGGCCTCTGATACATGTATAAACTTGGTTATTTACTTTACTCATAAAAAGCAACTCTCCATCAGGATCAATAGCACTAACCTGTTTAGAAACGGTATCATAAGAAAAGAGCGTAGAAAAGGACTGAAATAAAATTTCATCTCCATTTTTTACAATAGACCATATTCTTTCTCCAGAGAAATGAAATAATTCAAGATGATCTGCCAGTGAATAGTAAATTAACTCTCCTACGCTATTGCGTTCCCAATAACCAAAATCTTCATAGCAACCTGAATACAAAAGGTTGCTGCTTTCATCAAAATAAAGAGCACGAATAGCCGATTTGGATTTATGCTGGTGGAGCTTCCATGATTTTCCATCAAATTCCAATACCCCCCCAGAGTTACCAAAAAAGGCTCTGCCTATATCATCAAAAGTAACCGCCCAATTTTGACTCATCGCACCATATTCAGCCCTTTTATAATTAATTACAAATGTATGTACCTTTTTATGGTAACTATAAACTTGAAGATTAGATAAACATAAAATAATAAGAATATGGGTACGCAAGAGTTTCATAATAATGAAGAAAAATGGATATATCACAAATATAAAAAAATGATGGATTCTTCAATATCAGCCTTAGCTGATTTTAAAATAATACTGATTATAATCTTAAATTACAAGACCATTACATCGGTATTTCCTTTCACACATTTAAATTTTGCTTCTTAAAGTCGGAAAATTTATCAGTATGACATTTCCATACCCATGAATATGGAACAGTGAAGGATAGCGCTAGTTTTGTTAATTTGTACAACTATTCGCCTTATACCAATATTAAAGAAGATGTAAATTACTCAACCATGCTGGTTGTTACAGCCGATCATGATGACAGAGTACCGCCTTTTCATTCCTTTAAATTTGTGGCCCGCTTACAAAACAGGGAAGCTCAAAAAAATCCTATTTATATAAAAGTCGAAAAAAATGCCGGACATAATGGATCAAGCAATTTAATTGGCAACATTAAAGAAAATGCAGAATTATTTGGTTTTATATTAGATCAACTCAGAAATTGAAAAACAGGGTTGTCAATTTTATAAGTATAAAAAGACAACCCTATGTCTTTATTTTAATAAATTCTTTTTAACTATTGCATAATAAACAATGGCGGTAATAATATTAAAAACGGCTCCGCAAATAATCCAAATAATTTTATTCTCATTCGACATGCTTCTTTCATTGGTTAGTATATCATAAACAATCCAAACAAAAGCAGCAAAACCAAGGATAATATATAATCCTGACATATTCTATAAGTTTAATAATTTCTGCTTAAATATAGAGAATAGTTATAAATCTTACAATTTATTAAGAATTAGCAAACACAAATAGCTAAAGTTACCAAACGATCTCTTTAAGCCCCTTACTTTTTAAAAATGCATTGGTTCGGCTAAAATGTTTATTGCCCAAAAAACCACGATATGCCGACAAAGGAGAAGGATGTACTGATTTCAGGATATAGTGTTTGGCTGGATTAATAAAAACGGATTTTTTACCTGCATAAGCACCCCATAATAAAAAAACAATATTCTCTTTTTCATTAGCGAGATGTTTGATAACGCTATCGGTAAATGTTTCCCAACCTTTTTTCTGGTGTGAACCTGCTTCATGCGCTCTTACGGTTAAGGTGGCATTTAACAGCAATACCCCTTGTTTGGCCCATCTTTCCAGATTTCCACTAGCGGGAGGCATTACTCCACAGTCGCTTTGTATTTCTTTGAAAATATTAACCAAGGAAGGGGGTATCTTAACACCATCATTCACTGAAAAACACAAACCATGGGCCTGATTAATATCATGATAGGGATCCTGACCTAAAATAACCACCCTCGTTTTTTCCAGAGAACACAGATTGAAGGCATTAAAAATTTGAGATGCCGGAGGAAAAATGGTGTGCGTTTTATATTCTTCGCCTACAAATTGTGTAAGCTGAATAAAATACTCCTTATCAAACTCACTTTGTAATAATTGGTTCCAGCCTGCTTCTATTTTTACATCCATGGATTATTTTTTTCTCAAAAGAAGCAAAAATAATTTAATCCTAAAAATATCAGGAAACCCGGAGCACGACACAAAGTAGTACTCCAGATTTTATTTCATTACTCAATCAACTTAAATATATACGATTGCAATGGTTGCAGCCGAACTTTCATCAGCCCCTCTTCATCTTTTATCTGTAAATTGCTTGTTTGCTGTTGGTACAGCTGATCTTTTAATACATATATTTTATCGCTCAACTGCCACTTATTTACTATTTCTGCGGGTAACCTTAAATTGAACTCGTAAGTATCTGTGTCACTAAAATTTGATATCACGATAAGCTTCTCATTATCCGACCAACGAAGAAAAGAATAAACTTTTGAGTTATACGATTCAGTATTTTCCCTGTTATAAGCATGAATACTGGCATACTGCCCTATCAAGGCTTCACTTTTAATGGTAAAATTTAACAGGCGCTTATAAAAATCGCGTAATTCCCTTTCTGCAAGAGTTAATTGACCACCATCAAAATTACCATTGTTCATCCAACGTTGATGGTTCGGAACACCAATATAATCGAATATAGAGGTACGTGAATGGGATCCAAAACCAGCATTCTCATCTCCTGGCTCACCCACTTCCTGACCAAAATAAAGCATCGTAGGCGAAGTACTTAATGTAGCCGACACCACCATGGCTGGCATTCCTTTTCTGGCATCTCCTGCAAATTCTGGTGAGGCAATACGTTGCTCATCATGATTTTCGAGAAAATGCAACATATGATGTTCAATATCTTTTACAGCATTCTGGATCGGTGCGATATGATCGGTTGATCCATGACCTTGCATAATATGCTTTAAGGTATCGTACAAATCCACTTTATCGTACAAGTAATCCATCTTACCTTGATGAATATAATCGCGAAACAACCTAGGCTGATATACCTCTGCCAATAAAAAGGCATTCTGATTCTTCATCTTAATAGATGAGTTCATAAAACTCCAGAATTCCACCGGCACCATCTCTGCCATATCATAACGAAAACCATCCACCCCCTTATCCATCCAGTAAAAGGCAATATCTCTGAATTTAGTCCACGAATCGGGTACATCTTTATCTTGCCAAAAAGAATAATGGTCTTCAAAACCTTTCTGCGCATAGCCCGAAGGCAGGGTATCAAAATCAAAAGTACCATCTGGTCTTATACCATAATTAATCTTAACCGTCTCGTACCAGTCATTATGATGTGGTTGCGCTAAACGTGAGCCATTCCCTGTCCATTTAGCTGGGTTTTCAATGAAGATACCATCTACCATTGGATGCTTTTCTCCTCCAAGCGCTTGATAGCCATCTAAAGGCTCAGGGACTTTAAAAGTCTCATTCACTACATAATAAAAATTGTTATCCCGGGCATACTCAAGTGATGTATCATCATTCTCGCCAAAATCACTTACCCCAATGGGGTTATTCATTGCTTTATAGGCTCTTGCCACATGATTAGGTACAATATCAATAATCACCTTCATTCCATGTTTGTGCGTGCGATCGATCAGTGCTTTGAATTCTTCAAGGCGATTAGCCGGATCAATAGCCATATCCGGATCCACATTATAATAATCTTTTACAGCATAAGGCGAACCTGCTCTACCCTTTACCACATCCGGATCGTCGTTTGAAATACCGTATTTGGTATAATCGGTTATTGTAGCATGATGTGGCACACCTGTGTACCAGATATGGGTAACACCCAGATCTTTTATTTCACGCAAAGCCTTGTCGGTAAAATCATTAAACTTACCCACTCCATTTTCTTCGATGGTACCCCAGGCTTTATTGTTGGTGTTTTTATTGCCAAACAGACGAGTAAACACCTGGTATACCACTACCTTACCTTGCTGAGCTTCTTCAACTTCTGCCAAATGCTTTTGCGGAGCATTGCAAGCCGCAATAATGATGGCCAATAAAACACTAATGCTGATGATATATTTTTTCATATACTCTAAAAATTAGCGAAACTTCACTAAGCAGTGCAAATTTCAATCATACCCCCTTAGGCGGGACAAGTTGTATGCCCAATTATTTGCACTGACCAAGCCAGTTTCAAATGATATAATTTATAAACACAGAGGCACCGAGACACTGAGTTTTAAAGTTTCTTTGTGTTCTTGGTAAAAATTCGCTGTGCCCTTTGTGGTTTTAATTTACTTTATCATTATTTCTACTTTTTCACTTCCTTTCATCTCTGTATGCAAACTAAACTGCTGTTTTTCTTTATGGTAGATAAATGAAATATTAGTATCATTTATCTTAACTTCTTTAGGTTCTTCCTGAATATTATGAATGACTAATGTAATTTCTCTGCCTTCAGGCTTTCCTTCATAATCAAAAGCCTCTCTGGTAACTACAACTGAAAAACCATCCTTTTTATTCACTGACTTGAAAAATAGTTTCTCAAACTGATTATTTTTCCAACTATTATTTGTCTTCCCATCATCCTCATACATAAAGCCTTCTGATTGTTTTAAG
>JBFHKL010000237.1:0-6334 GCA_041595375.1 Saccharicrinis sp. | reverse complement strand
GTAAAGAAGGTAAAAGTATAAAGGAAATACACTCTGAGTATGTAATCTCCACCTCATTGTTCAAAAACAACTTCGAAGCACGTACACAGCTCTCCCCCTGATGGGTGAGCCGGAGGGGGCTTCTCTTCTTTTTGTCATTGCCACAAAAAGAAACAAAAAGGTCTAGCCGTGAAGAATGCCTACGCGCTCTTTCCTCTTCTTTATTCTTCAATCCGGGTAATGCCGCTTTTAGCGACAGAGGACAAGCCCCCGAATGAAGAATCACAAGAATCGGAATTCACCCCACCATTGGCCTTCACTTCCCGGCAGGCTCCCGCGCAGAAAATCCAGGAGAAAGTATAAAGGGAGTAAAGGTTAAAGGAAAGAAAGTATAAAGGTTAACAAGAATAGAAGGTTAAATTATAAAGGAAATATACTCTTGGTTTGTATATCTCTGCCTCAGCAATACAGGCGGGTTTATCTTTTACTTCTATTTCTCCTTCAAAGTAACAGGTCATTCTATCAAATGCTAAAGCGGTAATTGTTGATGTGTAGGTATTTAATATTAAACACTGTATATTTATGCTGGAATGCAGTAAGTTTAATTTATTAAGGAATATATAAATGTTATTTTCATTTTTGCAATCAAATAATTCTTGTTTTAATATTCTATGAAAATTCTGATAAAAGTTATTTTATTTAGTATACTAATAGTGTCGTTGATCTCTTTTAGCTCTCAACCAGAGATGACTAAACCTAATATTGTTTTTATTTTAGCTGATGATTTAGGTTATGGAGATCTTTCATGTTACGGTCAGCAAAAATTTAAAACTCCCAATATTAATCAACTTGCCTCTTCAGGTATGAAATTTACTACGCATTATGCAGGCTCATGTGTTTGTGCCCCTTCTCGTTGTTCTATTATGACAGGATTGCATACTGGTCACTCTTTTATACGAGACAACAGAGATTTTAAAGAAGGAGGGCAATGGCCTTTGCCGGATAGTACGTTTACCTTAGCTCATTTGTTTAAAAAAAATGGATATGTAACAGGAGCTTTTGGAAAATGGGGATTAGGATATTGGCAAAATAGCGGAAGCCCTATTAATCAAGGGTTTGATGAATTTTTTGGGTATTTGTGTCAACGAAATGCACATCACTATTATCCAACTTATATTTTTGAAGACAATACGAAGTTGCATTTAATGCAAAATATGGATAGTTTAAATGGTTGTTATGTACCTAATTTAATTCATGAAAAGGCTATTAAATTCATAGAGGAGAATAAGGATAAGCCTTTCTTTTTATATTACCCATCTATAATACCTCATGCTGAACTAAAGGCTCCTGATACCTGTATGTTAAAACATATAGGAAAGTATGAGCCTGAAAAATCGTTCATAGGGACTGATTATGGCAATAAAAAATACAAGAAAGGTTCATATGGTTCTCAAGCTAATTGTCATGCTTGTATGGCTACAATGTTAAATATTTTAGATAATCAAGTAGGAGACATCCTTAGTAAGTTGGAAGAGTTGGGGATAGACGATCATACGATGGTGGTTTTCACTTCCGATAACGGGCCGCATGAGGAAGGAGGAGCTGATCCTAGATATTTTAATAGTAGTGGTGGTTTAAGGGGCGTTAAAAGAGATTTGTATGAAGGTGGGATTCGGGTACCTTTGCTAGTCATGTGGAAAGGTAAGATAAAGGCAGGTTCATGTAGTGATCATGTCTCTGCTTTTTGGGATATGCTACCTACGTTTTCGGATATTTTACAAGAAAAACCATTGACTGATATAGATGGTATTTCTTTTTGGCCCACCTTGAGTGGAGAGGGTATTCAGAAAGAACATGATTATTTGTATTGGGAGTTTAGAAGCAGAGGAGGACGCCAGGCAATCAGAAAAGAAAAATGGAAAGGGGTAAGGTATGATGTTCGTAAAAAACGAAAAGCACCTATTGAACTATATGATTTAGAGAAAGACCCATCAGAAACAATTAATGTTGCAGATAATTATCCTGAGATAGTAAAGGAGCTGGAGCTTCTTTTTGTTAAAGCTAGAAAGGAATCTAAAGAATTTAAATGGTAATGAGCATTTTAATTGTTAAGTTGATTAAATAAACAGAAGTATCCTTCAAACTTTTTATTGTTCATTTATATAAAAGTTTATTTCAGGTGTTTAAAAATTAGCTTTGCTTCACTAAGCAATGCAAGTTTAAATCATAAACCTCCCGCTTAGGTGGGACTGGTTGTGTGTCCAATTGTTTTGCTCTGGTCATGCCAGTTTCAGGTGGCTATAATTTTTTCTTTAAATAGGACATAGAACTCGCCGCAAAGTTATTTTCTTGTGTGAGAATAACATTCTCATGCCTCGTTTACTAATGTTTCACATGAGACTTACTGCTGTGATTGTATCGTTATTCAAGTATAAAATTATTTAAACTGAGATGTTGCTGGTTTAATATAGCTTCAGCTTTTTTAAGATCTTCATCATTAAAATATTCTTTCCATTCGCCAATTTTGCCACTTCTAACAAATGAACCTTTGAATTTTTTTCCTTGAGGTATAACAATCGCTTCACCTCTTTGTTTTTCCATCTTTTTGATGTTCTTTATGGAGGCGTTTTCTATGCTTTTTACAAGGGCTTCTTCATTTAGTTCAATACCTAAAAAATTTATCATTTCACAGAATACATCTTTCGGCTGTCTCATAAGTTCCTCATAACATTTAAGCATCGTTTTTTGAGGGTGTTCTTCTTTGATTTGAAGTTGATTTTTGTATGTTTTAATGAAGCTATTTATTTTTTGTTCCATTAATAATCTCGGGTGCTTAACATTTTTACCTCTATTTATATGATGAAAATAATAACTCGAAATTGTATAGTCCAGGGGATTACGGTAAAGTGAAATGTTTTTAACCCATAAGCCATATTCTAACATTTTATGGGTATGTATAACTGAAGGTATAAGTGGAGATACTTTATTTCGTTTTTGAATTAACGAGCCTAACTTTTTTTGTTCAATTCGGGTATCTACACTATGAAAAAAGAACTGATCCTGCATCTGGTCGAATGATACATTTTTACCATCACCGAAAAGATTATTTAAATAATTAGCTAAAAAAACCAGCGTATATGTGGTACCTGACTTCATTAATGTATAAATCCAAATGCTATCTACAGATAACATGGTTAAACAATTTTCATTCAGGAAATTAATTTTATTCTGCTTGCTTCCTCTTCTAAATAAATCCATCCCTACCGTCTTATATTTATTGCACAAAGATAATAATTTTAAAGAACTGTTTGGTGATAAAATCATTGGTGAATCATTTATTTTATTTGATGAAGTTGTAAAAAAATGTATTTGAAGTGTGCGACGCAATTATTATGCCATTGAGTATTATTTAAAAAAAAATGATTTTTTCCTTGCTTATAAATTATTATCGCATAAATTTGCAAACAGAACAGACCAGAACAGATAAAGTATTAGATATGCAGTTATTAGGATTTGATATAGGAAGTTCATCAGTAAAGGTTTCGGTACTTGATGTGGCAAAAGGAACTACAGTTTCCTCTGCGCAATATCCTGAAAAAGAAATGACCATTGTAGCATCTCAACCAGGTTGGGCTGAGCAAGATCCTGAATCTTGGTATGAGAACTTAAAAAAAGCTTGTCAAAAGGCATTGAGTCATTGTGATGTAAGAAAAGATGCTATAAAAGCCATTGGTATATCCTATCAAATGCATGGCCTAGTCGTTGTAGATAAGAATGGAAAAGTCATTCGTCCTTCTATTATATGGTGTGATAGTCGCGCTGCAGCATATGGCAATAAGGCTTTTGAAGATTTAGGAAAAGAGTGGTGTTTGCAAAATTTATTAAATTCTCCAGGTAATTTCACCGCATCCAAGTTAAAATGGGTTAAGGAGAATGAGCCTGAATTATATAGTCAGATAGATAAAATAATGCTGCCAGGTGATTATATTGCTTTTCGCATGACGGGTGAAGCATTAACTACTATGTCGGGACTTTCTGAGGGTATTTTTTGGGAGTTTCCAAAGGATGGTGTTTCAGATAAATTGATGGAATATTACGGTCTGGATAAATCTTTTCTGCCAGAGGCTAAGACCTCTTTCTGTGATCAAGGAACGATCATGGATTCTATAGCCGAAGAGTTTGGTTTACCTAAAGGTATTAAGGTGACATACAGGGCTGGTGATCAACCTAATAATGCATTTTCCTTGAATGTGCTGCATCCTGGTGAAGTTGCAGCAACGGGAGGTACATCAGGTGTTGTTTATGGTGTTACAGATAAAAATGTATACGATAACGATTCACGTGTTAATCCTTTTGCTCATGTTAATCACCATATGCCAACTCCAAGTTTGGGCGTATTGTTATGTATTAATGGTACAGGTATTTTAAATTCTTGGATGAATAAAAATGTTGGAAAAACGGAGTTAGATTATGCGAATATGAATAGGATGGCTGAATCTGTACCTATTGGCTCTCAAGGATTAACCATTCTTCCGTTTGGAAACGGAGCAGAACGTATTCTTAAAAATGTAGATTATGGATCGCAGATAAGTCACCTTAACTTCAACATTCATACTCCAGCTCACATGTATCGTGCTGCACAGGAAGGTATTGCCTTTTCTTTTAAATATGGTATGGAAATCATGGGGGAGATGGGCATAAAAACTGATGTGATACGTGCAGGTAAAGCTAATATGTTTTTGAGTGATCTTTTTAAAAACACTTTAGCTAATATATCAGGAGCTACTATAGAGCTATACAATACAGATGGTGCAGCAGGTGCTGCTAGGGGAGCCGGTGTTGGAGCCGGTATTTATAAATCATTCACCGAAGCCTTTGATGGTTTAAACAAAGTAGGGGAGACCAAGCCTGTTCATACTGATGTAGAGGCCACAAAAGAGGCCTATGAGAAATGGAAATTAGCGTTAACAAAACTATAAATAGCATATTAATCTATTAATTTAAGAAATGATGGATGTTTTAATTGGAAATAAGGAATACTTTAAAGGTATTGGAAAAATTAAATTTGAAGGACCGGACTCAAAAAATCCTTTAGCATTCAAATGGTACGATGAAAACCGTGTTGTTGCAGGTAAAACAATGAAAGAGCACTTGCGTTTCGCTGTTGCCTACTGGCATACGTTCTGTGGAGATGGAGGGGATCCTTTTGGACCAGGAACTCAGATTTTTGCCTGGGATAAAGCTGCTAATGCAATGGATGCAGCTAAGCAAAGGATGGATGCTGCCTTTGAATTTATTACCAAAATGGGTGTGCCTCATTACTGTTTTCACGACACCGACCTTGTTGGTGGAGGTTCTGTATTAGAGATTGAAAAGAAATTAACCCAGATTGTAGAAGTTGCTAAAGAAAAGCAAGCTGCTTCGGGAGTAAAGTTACTTTGGGGTACTGCTAACGTTTTTTCTGACCCTCGTTATATGAATGGCGCAGCAACTAACCCTGATTTTAATGTGGTGGCTAATGCAGGCGTTCAAATCAAAAATGCCATAGATGCAACTATTGCCCTTGGGGGTACAGGGTATGTATTTTGGGGAGGACGTGAAGGTTATATGAGTCTTCATAATACAAAAATGAAAGAAGAGTTAGATCATTTGGCGCGTATGTTAGGTATGGCTCGTGATTATGCTCGCAAGCAAGGGTTTGCAGGTACCTTCTTTATAGAGCCTAAGCCAATGGAACCAACTAAGCATCAGTATGATCAAGATGCGCATACAGTGATTGGTTTTCTTAGACATTATGGATTAGATAAAGATTTTAAATTAAATATTGAGGTGAATCATGCGACTTTGGCACAACATACAATGGAACATGAATTACGTGTTGCTGCCGATAATGGTATGTTAGGCTCAATAGATGCAAATAAAGGTGACTATCAAAATGGATGGGATACCGATGAATTTCCAACAAATATTACTGAGTCTACTTGCGCTATGCTAGAAGTATTGCAGGGCGGTGGTTTGATCGATGGAGGTATTAACTTTGATGCCAAAGTACGTCGTAACTCCACTGACTTAGAAGATATTTTTATTGCTCATATTGGCGGTATGGATGTTTTCGCCAGAGCTCTGGTAATAGCAGATAGAATTATGCAAGAGTCTGATTATTTAAAGATGAGAGCTGATCGTTATGCCTCTTTCCAATCAGGAAAAGGAGCTGAGTTTGCTGCCGGAGGACTAACTCTTGAAGATTTATATAAAATTGGTAAAGAAGTAGGTGAGCCTGCCATGTTGAGTGGTAAACAAGAATTGTATGAGCAAATGTTAAACTGGTATATGTAGATTATTTTTAAACCGAGAT
>JBFHKL010000236.1:0-6452 GCA_041595375.1 Saccharicrinis sp. | reverse complement strand
GGTTGACTTTTGCCGTGGAAATATTGCACGTTTTAAAATTCCAAAATATATCTTTTTTGTCGATGAATTTCCGATGACCGCAAGTGGTAAAATACAGAAATATAAACTTAGTCAAATGTCGGTTGAACTATGTAAGCAAAAGGGAATTGAGATTGTGTAGGACTTAAATTCAATATCGATCATTATTTTCTATATGATTGGGGTTTTATATTGAAATTACTGAATGTAGGACCACACATTTTTATTCGCTTTCACTTCGGAGCAGAAACTGATATATTACTAACAATTTGGCAATGCAAGCAGGGCTGTATTAAATGATTAGAGATGTAATAGATATTTAAATTCCTCTACCTATCAGACAAATACAGCAGTATTTCTGCTTACAAATACCCTCTGAATAAGCTCAAACAAGAGAAGCAGTTACTATGTTACCTGCATACAGATTACTTTAACCTATAGCAACTGCCTAAAGGTGTTAACTACCCTGGTGCCAAAAGCAGATTACTATAATTTATTACTCTGTCCTAAGAAACTCGCATTTCACAGCTTCTACCTTTGCAAATCTGTTGTTTATTTTCTCTATTTCAGACTGACGATTACTGAATTCAATAGTGCAGCTTAAATCAAATTGCTGATTAAGAATCTTCAAATTCTCTTCCTTAACAATGCGCATTATATCATTCATTACCAAATAATCGAAATGAACGGCATACACATCATTAACGGTTTTTTCAACAATAGATGTATTATTAATTGCATCAATAGTTGCTTCTTTATAAGCATGAATTAAACCGGGTACTCCTAGTTTAGTTCCTCCAAAATACCTGATTACAACGACTAAAATATTAGTAAGTTCATGTGACTTTATCTGGCCATGAATAGGTTTTCCTGCAGTGCCCGAAGGCTCACCATCATCATTGGCTCTGTATCTTAGTCCATCTACCCCCAGTTGCCAGGCAAAACAATGATGTCGGGCATCGTAATATTGTTCCTTTAATGTCTTAATATGTTCTTTTATTTCTTCTTCAGTATATACAGGATAAGCATAAGACATAAACTTACTGCCTTTCTCTTTATATAAACCTTCCGAAGAAGATAGTATTGTTTTGTAATTATCAGTAACTTGACTCATGAAATAAATTAAGATTGTCAAATGTAATGATTTTTGCTCAGAAGTCCGAAGTCGAAGCTCTGTACTATAGGTTCTCGCATATACCAATCAGTATGCATAAGCAATTGTTATATTTCACCGGATTAAATCCTAATGAAATCATATTTAAGATCAATGGTCCGAATTAAACCCTTATATTAACTTTTAACAAGACACAAAAATGAATATCATAGGCAATTATTATATAAATAACGGTAAAGTATTTGATAAATCTACTTATAAAGAGATAAGCAAATCAAATACGGTTATTTATGAAGTCTTCAGGATTGAGGAGCATATTGCTCTTTTCCTTGAGGATCATATGAAGCGCTTATTTCAAAGCTTATCAAAAGCCGACATGAACTATCGTTTTAATACAGAGGAAATTCAGCAGACCATCCATCAACTGATCTCTATTTCAGGCATCGACAAGGGTAATATTAAAATTTCCTGTATCTGTGCCAACAAAACGGTAACCAATTACATCATTCATTTTATAAAAACCAGCTATCCTACAGCATCTATGTATCATCATGGTGTTCGTACCATTCTGCTGGAGGCGGAAAGAAAAAACCCGACCATAAAAGTGGCCAATACCATTTTACGTGCTTCTGCCAACAAAGAGCTATTCAGGCAACATGCCTTTGAAGCCTTACTTATAAACCATCATGGTTTTATCACCGAAGGAAGTCGCACTAATGTATTTTTCATTATGAATGATACCATTTATACAGCGCCGGAAAACAAAGTATTACCAGGAATTATGCGCTCAAAAGTGATAGACATCACTGCTGATAAAAAAATAAAATTTATTGAAAAATCCATCCACGTCTCACAGTTATCTCATACAGATGCGGTGTTTGTAACAGGTACTTCTCCCCGTATTTTACCTGTCAAATTCATCAATGACTATAAATTTGAAGTAAACAACCCTATTATGCGTAATTTAATGGGTAGTTTACTTCAAATGATTGAAGAATGTAAGTAATGTACTTATCTTTTTATGCAAACTGGCTGTCTAAGTATATCCATTGCATTCTGACTTTTTAAGATTTACCCTTTAGCCATAAAAACACCAGGATCTTGACCAAAAAAGAAAGAGGACTTTGAAACACATGCAAAAAGCCCTTTTTCAGCTATAGCGAAGCCAATGTCTCATTAAAAGTACGACTTGGACGCATGGCTTTTGTTGCAAGCTCATCGTTTGGCAAGTAATAACCTCCAATATTTTGCGCAACACCTTGGCAGTCGATCATATCTTTAAGAATTAGCGCTTCATTTTTCAATAAAGCCTCTGCTAATTTAGAAAAACGAACCTTTAAATCCATATCCTCATTTTGCTCAGCCATAGCTTGTGCCCAATATAAGGTCAGATAAAAATGACTGGCTCTATTATCAGGTTCATTCACCTTACGCGAAGGGGATTTATCATTTTGAAGGAATTGACTATTGGCCTTATTCAAAGCTTTAGCCAATAGAACGGCCTTATCATTACTTGTTTTATTTCCTAAATCCTCAAGAGAGACGGCAAGAGCTAAAAACTCACCCAAGGAATCCCAACGCAAATGCCCTTCGCTTAGAAACTGTTGTACATGCTTAGGAGCTGAGCCACCTGCACCAGTCTCATACAAGCCACCTCCTGCTAATAAAGGAACGATGGAAAGCATTTTTGCACTGGTCCCCAGCTCTAAAATTGGGAATAAATCTGTCAGATAATCGCGAAGAACATTTCCTGTAACTGAAATAGTATCCTGTCCTGCTTTCACCCTAATTAAAGTATATTTTATAGCTTCAACAGGGTTTAATATTTTCACTTCAAGACCCGATAAATCATACTCTTTTAAATAAGTCTTTACCTTTTCAATCAGGTTAACATCATGGGCTCTGTTCTCATCTAACCAGAATATAGCCGGATTTTTGGTTGCTTTAGCTCTGCTTACTGCTAACTTAACCCAATCCCTGATAGGCAGATCCTTGGTCTGACACATACGCCATATATCACCATTCTCAACCAGATGCTCAAAAACAACTTTTCCTGCAGTATTGATTACCTTAACAACACCATCCGCTTTAATTTCAAAGGTTTTATCGTGCGAACCATACTCTTCGGCCTTTTGTGCCATCAAACCTACATTAGATACATTACCCATAGTAGTCACATCGAAGGCTCCATTTTCCTTACAAAAAGATATTGTCTCCTGATAAATTCCTGCATAACAACGATCAGGAATCATGGCTTTCATGTCTTTTAATTTTCCATCCGGCCCCCACATTTTTCCTGAAGTACGCAATGCTGCAGGCATGGAAGCATCAATAATAATATCACTGGGTACATGAAGGTTTGTAATTCCTTTATCCGAATTAACCATAGCTAACTCTGGGCGTGTTTTATAAACCTGCTGAATAGCCTCTTCAATCTCATGCTTTTTATCAGCTGGTAACTTAGCTATTTTAGCATATACATCTCCTAAGCCATTATTAGCATCCACCCCAAGCTCTTCGAATAAATTGGCATACTTATCAAAAACATCCTTAAAAAATACTTTTACAGCATAACCAAACATGATAGGATCCGAAACCTTCATCATAGTAGCTTTCAAGTGCAACGACAACAAGACATCCTGTTCTTTGGCTGCCTTAATTTCTTGTTCGTAAAAAGCACTCAATGCTTTTTTACTCATCACAGAACCATCGATCACCTCACCTTTAAGCAGTGGCGTTTTTTCTTTAAGTACTTGTATGCTTCCATCATTCTTATGCAGTTCGATACGAACACAATCTTCCTTAGTAGCTACATATGATTTTTCACTTGCATAGAAATCTCCTTCGTCCATATGAGCCACATGAGATTTTGAAGAACCTGACCATTCTCCCATGGAATGAGGATTATTTTTTGCGTATAGTTTAACGGCCTCCGCCACTCTTCTATCAGAGTTACCTTCACGCAAGACCGGATTTACTGCGCTTCCTAATATCTTTGAATAACTTGCTTTTATCTCTTTTTCAGCCTCATTTTTAGGCTCTACAGGATACTCTGGAACGAGATAGCCCTGCTCCCTAAGTTCTTTAATAGCTACAATTAACTGAGGAATAGAAGCACTAATATTGGGTAACTTAATAATATTAGCATCAGGCATTTTTGCTATTTCTCCCAATTGAGCCAAGGCATCAGGTTGTTTTTGTTCTTCGGTCAGATAATCCGGAAAATGAGCTAAAATTCTAGCTGTTAAAGAAATATCCTTTAACTCAACCTCTACATTGACAGCCTGGGTAAAAGTTTTTACGATAGGCAAAAAAGAATAGGTAGCTAAAGCTGGTGCTTCATCTGTTTTGGTGTAAATAATTTTTGATGCTTTTGTCATAATCAAAAAATGTTACTACTGGCAATTATTGATTTGGTTAATATTACAACAACGCCAATTATTAAAAAGGTTATATTATTATTAATTGGAAATGTAATGATTTGGTTAACTAACCAACAACATTAAATCTTTAGTGTTCATTATATTTCAACATCAAGGTCAAATTTTTTAGAAAGCGATAACAAGGAAGGATTTTTTTCCAGCATTAACTTAGCCCTCTCTGCAGCAGTATAGGCTTTTTTTTGTTCTCCTTGTTCATCAATAACAACCTCTACATCCAACTGAAGATGGGCATTTTTTAACTTCCGCCTTAAATAAAGCAATAACTTTGATTTCTCTGTGATTAACTCTTTTTCCTGGGTAACATTCTTAAGTTTAACACATAGTAAATTACCCTTGTGCAATATAGGCTGATGATTTTTCAAGATGCTTGCCAACCTGGAATGCTTTTCCTGTATCTGCACCATATAACTTAACCACTCCTGTATCAGACTATCCTGTGAAACCGGATTATTCCAAGAAGGATCGATAAACTCTTCAACATGCTCCGCTTTCTCTTTATAATCCGAAGTTGGATAATCTCCAACAATCTCATTCTCCTCAGAAAGTGCTGCTTTCAGCGAAATAGTCTTAAACCGGTTCTTTGGTTCTGTGCTTCCCCTTGTGGAAGTCTTTTTACTTTTAATTACGGATGGAGCGTTGTTTTGATATCCGCTCGACTGAGTACCGACTGATGTTTTTCTTACACCCTCACCGGAACCGTTTACTGTCTCAGCCTTTTTATTTACTTTTTTTTGTAATCAGTAAGAATACGAGCTGCTTTAATCAAGGCAAACTCAACATGTAAACGTTTATTTTTTGCTACCCTATATTGCAAGTCACAATTATTGGTTATCTCTAATGCATCTATCAAAAAGTTAACCTGACTCTTTTGTCCCTGTGCAGCGTATTTCTCTTTAATCTTCGCCCCCACATCCAATAACTGAACCGTTTCAGCATCCTTACAAACCAATAAATCACGCAAATGAGAGCTCAATCCCGATATAAAATGATGGGCATCAAAACCGCGTTTCAAAATCTCATCAAAAATCAAGAGTGTTTGGGTAGTATCTTCTGCCAGAAAGGCATCAACCAACCTAAAATAAAAATCATAATCCAGTACATTCAGATTATCGATAACCTGCTGATAGCTTATTTTTTTACCTGAGAATGCTACAATCTGATCAAAGATCGACAATGCATCCCGCATGGCACCATCCGCTTTTTGAGCAATAACCGTTAATCCTTCTTCTTCTACTTCTACCTCTTCACTTTTTGATACATATTGCAGGTGTTTCACTGCATCTTCAATGCTAATACGGTTGAAATCATATATTTGACAACGTGATAGAATAGTTGGCAAAATTTTATGTTTCTCGGTAGTGGCTAAAATAAAGATAGCATGTTTAGGTGGTTCCTCAAGGGTTTTCAGGAAGGCATTAAAGGCCGCCTGTGATAACATATGAACCTCATCGATGATATAAACGCTATAATGCCCAATTTGAGGAGGAACACGCACCTTATCAATCAGGCTTCTGATATCTTCTACCGAGTTATTTGAAGCTCCATCCAGCTCATGAATATTGTATGACCTATTTTCGTTAAACGACTGACAAGATTCGCACTCGTTACAGGCTTCAAAATCAGCTGTTATATTAGAACAGTTAATTGTTTTAGCGAAAATACGTGCACAGGTGGTTTTACCTACCCCACGAGGTCCACAAAATAAATAAGCATGTGCTAACTGGCTTCCTTTAATCGCATTTTTTAATGTAGTTGTGATATTTTGTTGTCCTACTACTGAAACAAAAGTAGAAGGACGGTATTTACGGGCTGAAACAATATAATCCATGTATGTTTTTTTTGCTGATGACAAATATAAAATTTAAAAGCGGGCATTC
>JBFHKL010000235.1:0-6457 GCA_041595375.1 Saccharicrinis sp. | reverse complement strand
TGCAGGTATGGATAGAATAATTAATATAAAATCAAATATATTCCAATTGGAATGAAAGTATTTTTTAATGCCTAATTTTCCAAACTTAACAAGTAATTCAATAATAAAGAGTGAAGTAATAAAGTTGTCTGATATTGTTAAAATTAGTTTGTTATTAGATGCTGATATATAACCACTAATAAATAGTATTATTGAGTTTAATATTATCAATCCGAGTATAAACTTATCGTTTATAAACAGTTGTTTAATCATGTTTAAATACTTCATATAGATTAGGATACATTAAGCACATAATTTTGTTATTATAAAAGGTTAAATATTTAAACAGATAACAGTGCAAAAACGCGACTTTAAACGGATACTCGTTGATGTTAGCTGCACCTTTCTTAACTAAATTATTGTTTGAGTAGTAAATTTAACTAATCAGTATAATTATTCAAAGGGATTATTATAAACATTGTGATGAGATAGATGAACTTTATCTTATTGTTGATGAGTATATTTCATGGGATAGTAAGAGTGTTAAACTGAGAAAAGTATATATCATAGATCAATAGATAGCCTTTTTGTTCAATTATCGATTGGGTATTGATTAATTGATTTTTTGCAAATTGGCTTTATTTTGCATTACAAAGAAGCAAATGTAGTTTCAATAAATCTGAATATAAACATAAAAAAACCAACAACTAAGTTTGAATAGCTGTTGGATAACAGTATAATTCTGAAAATTAAAACTTTAAATATCTGCCATAGCTTTTTTCAGTAGGTCAGTAACTGTGCTCAGTATCCTTTTGGCTTCTTTATTTTTTACAACTTCCATGGCTGTTTCCGGATTTACAAAAACCACTTCGGTACTATATTCATCTACATATTTTACAATGACTTTACAGGGAAGAAATAGTGCAATATTATCTTCGAGCTGAATAACCTGATGGGCTATTTTGGCATTACAGGCACCTAATACACGGTATGGTTTCATGTTGATGTTGCCCAGTTTTTCATGGAGCATCTTATCCATATCCTGTTCAGAGACAATTCCAAAGCCTTGTGTTTTTAATGCTTCTTTAACTTTAAGGGTAGCTTCTTCAAAGGGCACCTGAATGGTTTTGCTCATGTAATAGTCATTATTCTGTGCCATTGCGGTCACCGAAAATGTGAGCCATAAAAATAGTAATGCATTTATTTTCATAATATTAAAATTAGTATGTTGATAAAATATCCTGTTTGCTTTTAATGGTCAACTATTAAAACGAAAAGAGAGAAAAAGACTTCATTTATGTGATCAGTGACCCTGAGTAAACCACTAATCTCTCGTATTTTTGATTAAATAGCTCCCATTCAATTACCTAACGTTTGATCAAGTTTAATGTTTATTAAGGTTTTGATATTTAATCAATAGTTAGTTTTGTACAATATTAAAAGAGATTAATTATGCGGCTTTTTCCTTCTGTTAATAAATGGCCTTTTTTTTATGGCTTTGTCATTGTTATTGCAGGTACCATTGGTGTTTGGGCCAGTGTGCCAGGACAGACTGTTGGGGTAAGTACTTTTACCGATCCTGTTAAGGATGCGCTGGGCTTATCACGATCTAAATTTAGCATTGCATATGCGCTGGGGACAATAGGAAGCTCTTTTTTATTGGGTATAGCAGGGAAGTGGTTTGATAAATACGGTGCCAGAAAGGTGGCTTTCTTTGCTGCATTAGGGCTGGCTTTTGCTTTGTTTATCAGTTCGTCAAGTGCATTTATATCCGGCTCTATTCAAAATATAACGGGGGTGCAAAGCTGGTTAATTCCATTTATAACTATCATGGTTTGTTTTTTTCTGGTCAGGTTTTCTGGTCAGGGTGTGCTTACCCTCTCTTCGCGTAATATGATTATGCTTTGGTTCGATCAATATCGGGGCAGGGTTAATGCCATTAGTTCTGTAGCGGTTTCTTTAGGTTTTTCTATCTCACCGCTGTTGTTTAATTCACTTATTGAAGGTTTTGGATGGCAGCAAGCTTGGATTTGGCTGGCATTGGGTTTGCTTGTTTTGTCAGTCCTTATCTTTATTACCTTTCGAGATTCTCCTGAGAAATTCAATCTGAAGCCTGACGGTGAGCTGGTAAAAAAGCAAGCTAAGGGTGTAAAAGCCATTGCTACCAAGCAATTTACAAGAAATGAAGCCTTACGTACAAGGTCTTTCTGGATGTATAGTATGATGCTGGCTTTCAACGGCTATTTTGTTACGGGCCTTACTTTTCATATCGTTTCTGTTTTTGGAGATGTGGGTTATAATAAAGAAGAAGCGATTACTTTTTTTCTGCCTATGTCTCTGGTTTCCTTAAGCGCTTCCATCTTGTTTAATACCTTAAGTGATAAGATAAAGCTGAAGAGCCTGTTGTATATAATGATTTTTGGAGGAGTGATTTGTTCCGTTGGACTTAGTATGTTAATGTTTAAAACAGGTTTTTACCTGCTTATTTTTGGGGCTGGATTAATGAGCGGCTTGTATGCCGTGCTTTCTTCGGTGGTATGGCCACGATTTTTTGGAAGAAAGCATCTTGGGGCTATTTCCGGGGTGAATATGCAAATGATTGTATTTGCCAGTGCTTTAGGTCCGTTCTTATTTAGCTTGTCGTATAAATTCTTCGACTCCTATTCTGTTATTGCTATTGCTGGCCTAGTGTTATTAGGAATAATAGCACTGGCTTCATTAAAAGCTAATAACCCTCAGGAGCAGGCGGAATAAACCTTTTAGTGCAGTTGCTTGTATAATTTATTGTGTGCTGTAAAGAAAATAAGTTAAGCATTTTGCATATCTAAACCTTAGCGACGTGGAGGTCCTTGTTGTGGAGGTCCTTGGGGTCTGGGTCTTGCATTTTCCATAAAAGTTTGAAATACGATGAATTGTTCTTCATCCAGTAATGATTCTACCTTGGTTTCGAAACGCTCTTTTAATTGATCCATCACTTCTCGGCCTTGTCTTTTTTGTATGGTACTTTGCAAT
The DNA here is from genome assembly GCA_041595375.1 of Saccharicrinis sp. GTDB lineage: Bacteria > Bacteroidota > Bacteroidia > Bacteroidales > Marinilabiliaceae > Saccharicrinis. Next base: position 3,466 of record JBFHKL010000235.1, on the reverse strand, counting down.
TCTTTAAAATGCTCCATAAAGAGTAAGGTTAAAGAGTCTCTTTTATCTAAAGATAATCCTATTTTATCTGATAGCTCGTTAACTACTCTACTAACGTTAATACTGTCATAAGCCTGTTGTTTTTCTAGGTTACGTTGCGATTGACCGGCTCTGTTGCACGATGAAAACCAAAATACGTATGCGCATAAAACACAAGTAATACTCAAACCAGTTTTAATATACCTTACCATAAGCTCATTTTTTTAATAAACGTTTATTGTGTAGTTTTATTACCTTCTTTTAAAAACTAACGTATTACCTAATGGGGTTATAGTGAGAAAAAGGTTTGGCATGTATTGTTTTAATCTAGGTTTATAATTAAAACATGTTATAAAATTAATATTTTTCGCTTATTCTTCAAGTATTTCAATCATATAAGTGGCTTCAAATGTTTGTTGTGCAGCTAAGGCTATCATACCTTCTTTTTTAACCAGATCACCAGTACTGCTTTCATCATCAGTAATACCTAACCAGGGTTCAATACAAACAAATGGAGCACTCGGTTTTGCCCAGATGCCGAGGTAATTAAAATCGCTAAAGGAAAGAGAGAGGCTATTGTTGTTACAGCGGTTTTTTAAACTGACTTTTCTCGATGTCAGTTTTTTGAATATGAGTGCATCTTCCAAAAAAGTTGTTTTAGTTAAGGGAAGTTTACGGGTATTGAGCAGTACGGGTTTGGTTTCTCCATTTGTTAATCCATTGGGGCTTACCTTCCATGTACAGTCTGTCTCCTCGTGTTCAAACTCAATAAAATAATCCTCATACTCTTGGTCTGATTTAAATGGACATTGAAAGCCTGGATGAGCACCCAAAGAAAATAGCATTTCATCATCTCCTTGATTGACAACCTTATGAGTAACGATGAGTTTGTTGTGATCGAGAGTAAAGGTGATGTAAAATATAAACGCAAACGGATACATGGTTAAAGTATCTTTTGTATGTTGATACTTTAATGTAAGTGAGTTTACCGTTTGTTCATCTATGATACCACCTTCGTTATTTCGAATAAATCCATGTTTGGGAATAGAAAATGACTGTCCTTTATAAGTGTAAGTGCCGTTTTTTAAACAGCCAATTATGGGAAATAAAACCGGGGCATAACTGGCCCAAATATCAGGGTTCGCATCCCACATATATTCTTGCTGAGTTTTATTTGACTTTAAACTGCATATTTCTGCTCCCTTGTGTTGGATGGAAACAGAAAGTTGGTCATTTTCTAAACGATGAATCATAGTATGTTTTTATTAGTGGGATCCCAAAAATACAATACAAATTTGAACTTTTCATTCGATAAACAAAAAAATAGATTTTCGCTCACCTTGGAGTCTGAAATATTTAATTCATAGTGTCATTTTTATATGGCAAACACCAGAATTAAAGTAGCCTTTAGCTTCATTTGTATTATTAAAGTCAATAACCAAAGGTTACTTTTCATCTGTTTAAATTGTAAGTTTTCAAATGTATCAGATGGAACTTCCAAATAAATTTGATCATCCTCTTTTGTGTAAATTTGAATAATCAAATTTACATGTTCGTTTCATCTTCTTTCTTATTTACACCCTCTTTTACTTCACCGACACTTGAACCCTGAAACCGGGTTTTTTTAATTCCTGGGGCATATTGGTAAAATCAACATCTTGTAATTTAACAGATGAAGGATCACATAATTTCTCAGTGAGTAAATAGTTACTCAGTAATTCATTTCGTTTTTTGTAAAGTGCTTGAAAGGTGGCGCGAAGTTCTGATTCGGGAACTAACGTTGCACAACGCACCGCCAGAGATAAGTCAGTGGTGTCCGGCGCCAGTTGATTTAACCAGGTTGTAAAGTCTTCATTGTCATCATTAATATCCTCCCACCTAGTATGGCTTTCTGGATTTTTTTCAATGAGATAACGGGACTTAGCGTTTTTTATAGCCAGCAATGATATTTCTTCATCCACAGCTACTTCTTGTCGAAAAGTAAAAATCAAATCATCCTTTTTTTGCAATATCTCTGCAATCTGATCAAGTACCTTGCGCTCGCTGTTTAGCAAAGAGTCTTGGGTATAGCTAAAGGGCACTAGTTCTAGTTCTTCGGGTTGTGTGCCCACCAGTTTAGCCAAAGAACCGAAAGGTTGCGTAGCCGTTTTTGCAATAAACTTACCAAAGGTTTTCCATATTATGGGGGCCATCTTAAATCCAGGTTCCGATGGGTTTCCGGCTACGGGTAATTCAAACTCTACATTGTCCTGGGCGTCTTTAATCAGATAGAGTGCCAGTTTTATAGGAAGTTTGGTTGCGCTGGTATCTTTGGTTCGTTTACCAAATTCCATTTCTTTAACCAATAAATGGTTGTTGTTTTGTAAGTTGGCAGGTGTCATCTTGATATCACTATCGTAGTTAAAAAGTCCCGAAACAATAGGGAAGGCCAAATAGTATTCTGTATAAGGTGAAAAACTATGCAAATCAAGATCAGTCACATTTCCTTTGTAGTATAAATTTAAAGGGTTTAGGATGCTGAACTTTGTTTCTCCCGTATATCTGCCTTCATTATTAAACTTCATATCCCAACTCAAAGGAATGGCATCATTCTGTTCGTACAAATTAGCCATGGTCATATCGATGCTGCTGATTGTATAGGTGAAATTACGGTTTAAGGTATTATCAGTAAAAACTAACGTGCCATTTCGCAAAAGCATGCTATCTATGCGATAAAACAAAGTAGGCGAATCGGCTTCTGCTAGCTGTAAAGAGTCATTTTTTGTTTGCAGGGTATCTGCAAAATAGGGCGTTAAAAAGTATTCCCAGTTGCTTTGGTCTTTATTTAAGGACGCAGCAATAACAGGTCGGTCTACTTCTATCTTTTTAAAGGTATAATACATTCGTCCTAAATCCAGTGAGTCAAACTGTGTATAGGCCCTATCGGCATAAAAAAGTTGCTCACCTCTTGTATCGGTCACACTAACACTATCAACAGTTACTTCTCCTAAAACAAGTAGCTCATCTACTCTTTCTAAACTACCTTTTACCTGAATATCCGATTGTAACAAACCTTTTAGCTCCGATATGTAAACGTAGTCCTTTAAATAATTGGTAAAAGAACTGAGCTGAATATTTTCTGTTGCAAATGAGATATGATAAGCTTGTTCTTGCTGAAGTATTTCGGCATCAATTTTAACTAAACCAGACTCGCCTATGTTAAATTGCACGCCCATTTCACTGCTCCGGCTATTCCAGGCTATTAAGGGAAGCTCGAGGTTCAGATTGTCAAAATCCAAAAGGTTGTCTATCTGTTGATCGTAGTAATGAAACTCTCCATTTTTCAAGTCAATATTACGAATAGAGAATTTTACATTTTCATCTGCTATCTCAGCACTGTCAGCTTCAACCACGACAGCATCAGTGGGAGGGATCAGATCATCAAAATTAAACGAATCGCCATTTTGCT
>JBFHKL010000234.1:0-6460 GCA_041595375.1 Saccharicrinis sp. | reverse complement strand
CATCCGGATCTTCGATATAAGCAAAATGTCCTGCGGCAACACCCATATCAAAACTATCAGCACTATCCACAGTAAAAGGAAAACCTTTTGATTTACATTCCTCGCGCAGTTCATCCATCCCGGTTATATCAAAACATAGGTGTATAAAACCTAATTCGCCCCATATTCTGTTTTCAAAAATTTTGCGTGTTTCTTTGTTGTGTACCTGTACCAATTCTATTTGTGTAGGGCCGAGTAATTTACTAAAGCTTCCTGTACGTGGTTCTTTATGTTTCAAGAGTACTCTTCTGCATTTTTTATCGCCTCCAGGTAAGGTCGAAAAATCATCAAAAACATCATCTTTATCGTATATTACTTCATCGTACATAAGGATATCGGCATATACTTTTTTGGCTTTTTCTATATCAGAAACGCCAATGATGCACCCGCAGTTTCCTCCTGTGAGTGATTTTTGTTTTTTATAATAATCTGCTTCTGCAACAATCTGAAATATATTATTATAGGGGTCTTTTACAAAGTAATGTTCATTTCCTGCAGGGTCCTTCAAAAGATCGCCCAATATGGTAAGACCTCTTTCTTTGTGTGTAGTATAGGCCTTTTTTATGTCTCTACATTTTATTTTTGTAATAAAAATACCCAAATCACCTAATAATAAATCAAAAGTAGCTGCTTGAGGTTCAATACCTGTATGTTGCCATATCTCAAATCCACCGCCACCTTCCATATTCATGGCTAAAGCTGCATATCGTTCCCTTGTTTTACCATCGGTATGGGGTAACATTAATTCTGCAACAGCAGTATCTTCAAAAACATTGATATCCATTCCAAATTGAGTACGATACCATTTCCAGGCATCTTTAGCATTTTTTACACCTATCCCTATCTGTTGAATTCCGCTAATTATTTTCCCCATATTTGTCAAATATTATTAATTACTTTTTCTGCTTACTAAATAAAGGTACAAAACTGGCAAAAATTTATAGATAAACACTATACTTAATTCATTCTTATCAATTAAGACCTCTTTTTTTTCTTATTTTATTAATTTTTAGGATATCATATTTTCTTCATTAGTCTTTATTCATGGCGCTGCAATAGCAATTTCTGGGCCACTTATTTCTTTGTTCTTTAGTGGTATTTATTAACTCAAAACAGTCTCATGTAATTTAGAATAGTTTCTGTTTTAAATATGATCTCATCCTTGTTTTAAAGTGTTTTACTTATTTAAAAAATCAAGTATTAAATTTCTTTGTATTTTTAATTGTTTTAATGCTTGCGGATATTTACGTTTAAATATTAAAAACTGCCATTTTTGGTACCATATTTTGTACTGATCGCGCAAAATAACAGACCAAAACCCTGCTGTTATTATTCCTACTATGATCAATAGTCCATTAACACCCATAAAAATCCCGGCTATAATAAAGAGTATAAAATAATAAATTTGAAATAATAACCAATTAGCTCCAATGTATACTGAGCCGTAAAATTCGACTCTTTTTACTACCTTATTTGCAATTTTACGACTGATAAATACCGGAAGGACATTTGCTATATATCCTAAAGAAAATAAGGGCAATAGCACAAGCAAGTAAATCGAATGAAAAAACAGATGGCTTTTGTTTCTGCTTATTTCCTTATCACTTATATCATATTTTTTTAACTCATCAAAATAGCTTTGAGCTTCGGTTTTAAGTTTTTCGAAGAGTTGCTTTTTTTGCGAAAATAAAGCATTGATTTGTCTGCTTACCTTAATTTCTTCTTTCAGAGGAGTGGCATCTTCACTGTAAATGGGTAAGTCGTATGAGGGTCTGTTATTACGGGTAATTTCAAGACATTGTTCGGCTGTAGCTTCCGATTCTTTTTTTTCTATAATAACCGCATTTTCACACAATGAATTAAATATCAACTGGTTAATTTCATTTACTGCTATAGCTGGGTTTTCGTTATATTGATTTTTAAAATCATTCACCAAAATAGGTTTACCATATGCAACCATAAGGGTTTCTCTAACTTTAGGGGCATTGCTGTAATTCATCGAAACAGGAACTATTTGCACCCCAAGCTCAAAGTTATATGACTTCTCAGCGCCAAAAGCTATGCGAGCAGTTCCTTTTTTTAGTTTACGAACTCTTTTTTCGTGTATACAAATTCCTTCGGAGTGTATTAATAGAGTGCCGTTGTTTTTTAATGTCTTGGTATATATTTTAAATGCCTCAATATTCTTTTTTACATCCTTAACATTGTCCATAGCCCGGTAAACGGGAGATACAAACATTTGCTCTAGCAGAAAACGTGCAATCTTGCCTTTAAATACATCGCCCCGGGCTAAAAAACGTAAGGTTCTTTTTGAAAAAGCACCTAAAACAAAATCATCAATGAATGAGTTGGGATGCATAGAGGCCAAAATAACCGGTCCTTTGGCAGGAATATTTTCTTTATTGATAAAGACTATTTTTTTAAAAAATAACCTTAAGACAATAGGCATGGTGATTCTCAATAGGTAATAAATCATTTTTTTCTTTTTTTCTCTTTTGATTTTGCTTTTTCTAAGGAGAGTAGGAGGGCCGGTAATAATATTAAATTGGTAACCATGGCTACCAATAGGGTTAACGATACCAATAAACCAAGGGCAACAGTACCGCCAAAACTTGATGCTGTGAAAATAGAAAAACCAAAGAATAATACGATGGAAGTATAAATCATACTTATGCCCGACTCTTTAATTGCTTCTATCACCGAAAATTTCATTCTTCCTTTGTGGATAGCAAGTTCTTGTCGATATTTTGCTAAAAAATGAATACTATCATCTATGGAAATACCAAATGCAATACTAAATACAAGTATTGTTGAGGGTTTTATATGTATGCCGAAATATCCCATAATACCAGCAGTAAATAACAGAGGTATAATATTTGGAATAAGCGAAATAAAAACCATCCTAAATGATTTAAACATGATGGAAATAAATAATGAAATCAAAACGATTGCAATAGCCAGACTAACAAATAGGTTGCGAATCAGAAAATTTGTTCCTTTTAAAAATACCAAACTGGTACCGGTAAAGCTTACTTCGTATTCATTAGGGTCAAATATTTGATCCACACGTACTCGAAGAGAGTCTTTAATAGCCTGGATTTGATCGGTATTTACATTGGCCATTTTAATCGTCATACGTGCAATTTGTTTGTTCGAATCCATAAATGCACTAAAGGCATTCTGATTTTCTTCATCATTGCCGGTGATGTATTTTTTAAGTTGAACCAATTGAGTTGGGGGAGGAAGAACATAATATTTAGCTTGCCCTCCTCTATGTGCTTGATAAACATATCTTATACCGTCGATAATAGAAATCGGTTTAGAAAAATATGGTGTAAATAAAGAATCTCGTGTGATTACCTTTTCGAGTTTCCTCATTTTATAGAGTGTTTTTGCATTATTCTTAAAAATACCATTTTCTTCTTTGCTATCAATAAGTATTTCAAAAGGTAACACGCCATTGTATTGCTTTTCAAAGAAAAGTAAATCCTGGTATAGGGTGTCGCTTTGGGGAATGTCGTCTACCACATTGCCTGAGGTCTTAATTAAAGTAATGCCTATACCACTCAATAAAACCAATATGGAGATTCCTATATAAACCCTTGGCCTGTTTTTTATTGCACTAATCACCAGCCATTTTATAGCTCCTTTTAACGATTTGTTTTTCAGGTGCTTTATGTGTCTTGGTAAAGGCATAGCCTGAAAACTAAGAATAATAGGAAATATGGTTATGGACAGGATAAATAAACACATGATATTTATGGCCGCTATAATTCCAAACTCTATTAAAATAGATGAGCTGGTAAGCATAAAAGTGGCAAAACCAATAGCGGTAGTTAAATTTGTTAAGAAAATAACACTGCCAATTTTTTTTATCATACGTTCTAAAGCATGCCATTGATTGCCATGTTTGATGCATTCCTGATGGTATTTATTTATTAAAAATATTGAATTAGGAATACCAATGACAATAATAAGCGGAGGGATCAATCCCGTTAATATGGTTATTTTAAAATGAAAAAGCTCAATAAATCCAAAAACCCAAATAACGGATATACCAACAATAAGTAATGCCGTACCAACAATGCGAAAGGAGCGAAAGAAGAGAAATAAAATGATGGCTAATACGATGGCAGCTAAAATTATAAATAAGCTAAGCTCGCCTCTTACTTTGGCCATCACATGGGTTCTTATATATGGAAGTCCTGAATAATGTGCCTTAATGCCCGTTTTATGAGAAAATTCCTCAGTCTTTTCATAGAGTTGATTTACGAAATTGATTCTGCTTTTTGCATTTACAATGTCATTTTTTAAGCTTACAGTTAATAGGGTGACAAAAGAAGAATCTGTTTGCTTGTATAACAGATCATTGTAAAATAATTGATTTTTAGCAATTTGTAATAAACTATCCAGTTCTTCTTGTGAACTTGGTTTTTGTTTAAAAAGGGCATCTAACTTTAATTCTTGATCAACTTTGGTAAGGGTTTGTATTTTCGCTAATGATAGAATACTTTGAGCTCCTTTAAAGTATGCACTGTCCTTGGTTTTAACCTCAATCTTCGAAATTTGGCTTGATAGATCCATTAAAGCGTTGAAGTTATCCAACTTGAGAATAGACGAATCATTGAAGCCAAGTAAAATGAGTTTGGCATCTTCTCCAAATAAGGCTTTAAAATTTTCATACGCAATAAAGGTGCTATCTGTTTTAGGAAGCATTTGTGCTAACTTGTAGTCTAGTGATACCTTTCTGGCCTGAAAACCAAAGAATAAGGTTAAGAGAGTTATGGCAACTAAAATTGCGACTCTGAATTTTATTACAAAATGATTAACTGATTGATGACTCACGTATTGTCTTTTTCTTGTTTATGGCGCAAATATACTATTTAGGCTGCCTGTTTCCTATTTGTTTTATACTAGCTTATGCTTTTTTAATACTTAATCCCGTTTTTTAGGGTCATTTTCATTAGGGTCTGATAGTTGTGTTTAAGCATTATTATTTCTCATTCGATATAAGTACTTATACCGATTGTAGAATAGAAATGAGCTTTATCTGCGTTTCACAGGAAAAGCTCAATCATGATTATTCCGAAATCTTTCGAAACAGGCTATCGGCATTATACCAAAATTTTAAAAGGCTTATTTCATGTTCAAAGTGGTGTTAGCTGTTGTAGAGGGAAAGCTTGTATTGTTTTTATCTAATCAATAATGGAGCTGAAATCCTACATTAACAACCAGCTTTTCCTGTGATAAGCATTGAAAATTCGTGAACTTTCGGCCTTAATGACTATATTTGCCAAAAATTAGTAGTTATAAACCCATTAAGCCTCTGTTTAATGCAAGAGAAAATAATTATTCTTGATTTCGGGTCGCAATACACCCAGTTAATCGCCCGTAGGGTGAGGGAAATTAATGTTTACTGTGAAATACATCCTTATCATACGATACCCGATATGGATGAAAGTGTTAAGGGAGTTATCCTTTCTGGGAGTCCTTATAGTGTAAGAGATAAGGATGCACCTGTGCCTGATTTAAGCAGTATTAAAGGAAAAATGCCGTTGTTGGGTGTTTGTTATGGTGCGCAGTTTTTGTCGCAGTATTTTGGTGGGGAAGTAAAGCCATCAAATACACGCGAGTATGGACGAGCCAACCTAGGGTATATCGATCGAGGAAATAATTTGATGACAGGTGTTCCGGAACAATCTCAAGTATGGATGTCACATGGGGATACCATAGTTAATTTACCGGATAATTATGCTATTATTGCCAGTACTGCCGACGTTGAAGTTGCTGCCTATGAAATAAAAGGGGAATCTACCTGGGGATTACAGTTTCATCCTGAAGTTTACCATTCAACCGATGGTAAATCTATCTTGTTTAATTTTGTAGTAACTATTTGCGGATGTTCTCAGGATTGGACTCCTGATTCATTTGTTGATTCTACCGTTGCTTCGTTAAAGGAAAAATTAGGTAACGATAAGGTGGTGCTTGGTTTGTCGGGAGGTGTTGATTCTACTGTAGCAGGTGTTTTATTACACAAGGCTATTGGTGAAAATCTGACTTGTATATTTGTAGATAATGGTTTATTGCGAAAAAACGAATACCAGAATGTATTGGATTCGTATCAGCATATGGGGCTAAATGTAATTGGTGTAGATGCGCGTAAGGCGTTTTTAGATGAATTAGCCGGAGTTTCTGATCCTGAAACCAAAAGGAAAATAATAGGAAGAGTGTTTATTGAGACTTTTGATAAGGAAGCTCATAAAATACAGGATGTGAAGTGGCTGGCTCAGGGAACTATTTATCCTGATGTTATAGAATCTATATCTGTAAACGGACCTTCTGCGACTATAAAATCGCATCATAATGTAGGCGGATTACCAGAGAAAATGGACCTGAAAGTTGTAGAGCCACTTAATCTTTT
>JBFHKL010000233.1:0-6479 GCA_041595375.1 Saccharicrinis sp. | reverse complement strand
GTCATTAGGGTTTGCTGAAATTCGCTTTTTATCTGAATACTTCCTTCTGCCAGCGTGGTTGAAATGGTATTTTCATCGGGATAGGCTTTCAGGTTAAATTCGGTTCCCAATACCTCAATTTCAATATCGGAAGCTTTAACCTTAAATGGAATTTCCTTGTTTTTCTTTACCGAGAAATAAGCTTCACCCTCCAACGAAACCATTCGCGACTTACTTTTAAAATCGTTGTTAAAGGTGAGTTTACTTCCCGAATTTAGCCAGGCCAGAGAACCATCGGGCAGAACAATGGTCGATTTATCGCCTAAAGCGCAAGAAATAGTTGTGTAAGTCTCATCTAGTTGAGAGGCGTTTTTACCTACAAAATAAATTACCGGCAACGAAAGGATTAATACGATTATGGCCGCATATTTTAAAATTTCAGAAGTCCTGCGATATCGAATTCGTTGTGAGTTGTTTTTGATTCGCTGTTTGAAACTATTGATGGCTTTGTCAATATTATACCGATCTGAATTTTGAGGTACTCCACTTGTCAGCCAAATTTCCTGAAGGTCGGCATATAACTTTTGGTTATATGTTGACTGGTGCAGCCAATCCTGAATCTCCTTCTTCTCATCGGGGGTGGCTTCACCATTGAACAGTCGGACTATTTTGGTAGGTATGGTGTTTTTCACGTGCATAAAATGTTGCTTTCACTTACTATGATGCGTTGAAGTAAAAAAACCCTGTATGAAAAAGAAAAGAAATGTGAATAAACTTAAAATAACCATCAAAACGTGGACTGGTGGGGGTTCATTAATCCCCATTTTTAGAGCTTGCGCCTTCCTTGGGTCGCCGAAGGCTTGCCAAAGGTGCTACACTTTGGCGGATCAGGCATTGGATTTGAACTTTTTAGATTAAACTCTCGGCTTTCGAGACCGACCCTAAAGACATTTGGATTTATGATTACCGAACCAATGTACATCATACCCCCAAGAAAAACCCAATGCGTTTTGAACATCTACAGGAGTCTATAAAACTCTACAATGCAGACAATATTTACAAACGAACTGAGATGTGGAGCGAGATTTCGACAAGCTCACCCCCCCCTGATGGCAGATGGAGAAAATATACGTATGACGAAGTCATTGAACGAGACAAAACCAATCTTGACATATTCTGGATTAAGGATAAAAGTTTAACAGACCTGGAAAATCTACCCGACCCTGATGTGTTGGCAAATGAAATTATTGAAAATGTAGAGGCAGGCTTGAATAGCTTTGGAGGCATAATGGAAACAATAAACGGAGATGACAACTGAGCCAGCCCTAAGAGCCATTCACATTAGCAATGGGCTTCGCCAAACTTCGTTTAGCACGAGCCACGGCCTGACCAAAAATTGCAAAAGTGGTGGCTTGTCAAACCGCACAGTTCCAAAGACAAGAACAACCAGGTTGTGACATGCTGTATACACCACGCAGGGCTCCACGGCAAATCCGATCATTCCGTTGGTCTTATTAACGCTTTTAACCTGCCAAGGCTTAGCGGTCTGAATGCCCTGGCCGCTGCATACAGCTGCCCGTTACCGCGACAAGTGTAAGGGAACAGTCGAGCATATGAATACGGTAATGCAAATTGAAACATAAATGAGTAAAGCTTTTTAACAGGACAGTTCAACTTTGATGGAAATTTATTTTGTTTTTTTCTACCCCTGCAAAAACGACCTAAATTTGCAAAGAGCTATTTTTGCCGACGCTCGAAGACCCCACAAACAACCTTCCTACTACAGAAACTTCTTCTTAACAAACTCATCAAATCCAGACTTATACTGTTTACTAATTGGAATCCGCTTATCACCAAATATGATTCGGTTTCGGTCAATAGTTTTGATTTTATTTAATGAAACAATAAAGGAACGGTGTACACGCATAAATCTATCTAACGGAAGTTTTTCTTCTAAGGATTTCATGGTTGAATAAAAAACGATTAATTTTGATGTCCCCTCAATATAAAGTTTTACATAATCCTTTAATCCTTCGAAATATAGAATATCACTAAATTCAATTCGATGTATCTGATATTCGGCTTTTACAAACAAGTAATCATCGCCTGTATTTATTGGCATTTCAGATTGTTTTGAATCTACTAAATCAAAATACTCTTTAGCATGTTTTACCGAATTGGCGAATACAGCGTAACTAATGGGTTTTAATAAATAATCGAGTGCATGAAGCTGAAAGCCTTCCACGGCATATTTGTCGTAAGCTGTGGTAAATATTACCTTGCTGTTTTTGTCTAGTGTTCGGGCAAACTCAACGCCCGATAAGTCGGGCATATTAATGTCGAGGAAAATAAGCTGAACTGGGTTTTCTTGCAGAAACTCTGAAGCATCAATGGGATTATCAAATTCTGCAAGCAATTCGAGATAATGTATTTTCTTTATGTGAGAAACAACTATTCCCAATGCGATCGGTTCATCATCAATTGCTATGCAGGTAATTTTATTCATTTACTTAAGTTTAAAGGGCACGATTAATTGCACATGATATTCTTTATCCGTTTTACGAATATCAAAATTAAAGGTAGTACCATATATTAAGTCTAATCGCTTTTGTATATTGGTAATGCCAACACCTCCTTTATTGCCTTTTTGTTCATTGCTAGAAGGGATGCTATTTGTACATTCAAAAACGATTTTGTTATTATCTGCTTTTAGCTGAATAGATATAAATGAGTTTTCACGATAACTTATGCCATGTTTAAATGCATTTTCAATAAATGGAATAAACAATAACGGAGGAATTTGTCCTTCTGGAATTTTTGGCGATATGTCTATATTGAGTTTAACCTTGGAGCTTAAACGCTGTTGCATCAGCTCAATATATTTCAAAGTAAAATCGAATTCTTTATGCAACTCAATTGTGTCAATATTTGAATCGTAAATCAGGTAGCGCATCAAGCCTGAAAGTTTTTCTACCGCCTGTTGTGCTTTGTCGCTGTCAATAGCAATTAGCCCATATATATTATTTAGTGCATTAAAAAAGAAATGAGGACTAATTTGATTCTTTAAGAATGCCAGTTCCGAATCAACACGCGCTTTTTCAATTTCTTTTTGTTTGGATTCGTTTTTTCGGAGACGTTGAATAATAGCCATCCCGCTACTAAAACCCAAAACAATTAATAACAAAAAGAAATTATCTACAAGTTTAGGGTTTAGGCCAAAATTGTTACTACTCCTTGGTCGAATACTTTCTCTGGGGATATTATTGTCAGGAGGCAAGTTTTCTAATTGAAAAGCATCATAAATGTATTGTGAAGAGGCAAGCAATAAAACAATAAACAAGAATAAGATAACAAAGAAACAAAACTTCTTCTTTGAGAAAAAAAAGCGAGGAACAATAATCAAATAATTTACATAAAAAGCTATAATCATAAATGCCAATTGATAATAATAGCTATACATCCAATAGATAGCCCGATCATTATTCCTGTCAAAAACAAAAATTGGCAGAATTAGAAATAAAAGCAAGCCAATAAAATGCGGCGACCATTTTTCTATTTTATTTTTTAATAAATGCATAAAACAAATTTATTGTTTTTATAGATCACATTCTGTGCTTGACCCAAAATTCTCTGATACAAGCAACTTATTATGGAATAAATCCCCAACAAGACTTATTTGTTGGGGATTTTATATGCCTTAATTATTTTTTTTGCTTTTCATCTGGTCGGGCTGGTGGCGGAGCAAGTTTTTTTATTTTTTCAAAATCAAAACCTGCCCCAGTAATAGCATCTTCAACACCTTTCCCTCCAGGGATTTTTGCATCTCTAATTGCATCCATAATAGCTTTGGCATCGTCTGCTGACAGCGATTCACTATTATAAGCAGCTATAATTTTGTTAACCTTTTTTATTTGCTTGGCTGTAAGCGTGTCTACTTGTTCTTGTGTTGGTTTTTTATCAGGTTGCTCCTGAGCCATTAATGAGATAAAACTCATTGTTATAAAACCAATTAATGCAATAATTATAATTTGTTTTTTCATGTTCGTAAAAATTTAATATTAACAATAAAAATTGTCAATGTATTAATAGGATTTAAAGCTTATCTGTTTAATCTCCAAGTTTTATGCAGTTTATTAATATAATATCCTTAATTTTCATTGGATCTTGTTTTTAAGATAAATTCAGCGATGTATTCCTTATTTCGGAGCTTCAAAAAACAGCTTGACATTTTTAATGACCGGTTGCTTGTTTGCAGGACTTGAATAGATGTAATAAGGGGCACTCTCATATCCATCCAAATTGCGGAGTTCCATTAATTCCGATTTTTGTTTACTCGAAAGAGACTTATTTACTTTAGCAAATGCGATTGTGTAATTCCATGATAGTTCTCCATCAAGTTCTCCATAACGTTGCCCAAGTGCCAATAGCTTATTTTTATCAGGTTGTTGGCCATTAAGTAGTTTGCGAAGCTCTGTACTGAATTCCCTCCGCACACCAATCACCTCTTTTAATATTTTTCGTTGATCATTCAGAATTTGAGTAATATATCCTCTCTGTGTTTCATTTAGTACATTATTTAAGAATTCTTCACCACTATCACCGGTAATTGAAGTGCTTATGTCGTAATCACGATGGTTCATAGCCGCAATATCCTTCATGTAAAAACCTCCAAAATAAGTCCCTTGTCTCTCGGGGCAGATATAAGTATCAGCTTCCACTGAACCGGCATACCAACTGAAAAATTCACTGGCATACGTCATATAAGCCACATTGTACAGTTTCGATTTTTTCATGTCAAGATGAGCCAGCTCTGTTTTGTCGGGCCAGGTGTTGAAATCGCCAAACTTCATTTTACCCAAATATTCTTTTTGCTCTTTTGTAAGTGAATTAGCCACTTCAGCTAAAACCTCTGCACGGCGCATACTAAGTTTTGCATCCAGTTCAAAAATATCACCCACATAATGCATTACCGTTTGCTTGTTTAGTCCATCACTACCTTTCGGAATATTTCCATCCAATTCCATGTGAAAACTTTTTATTAATGGTAGGCGCATTTCGGCTAGTGCTTCTAGTTGAGAAACTTGTTCTTCTGCAAGGTCACGGAACAGTTGTTTTTGTTTGTCGTTAAGAATAAATAATACATTACCAACAACCCTGTCAACAAACATTGGATTGTGCCCTTTTTCTGCTGCATCAATATCACGCATATACTGAAAGCCAAAATAGTCGCACGCTTTACCGGGAGGGAGAAATGTTGATGCTCCGAAATCTCCGGTTATAAAAGCTAAACCTGAAAATCCAATAGTTGTTAGTTGTGCCCTGTCGGAAATAGCTTGTTCAATGGAATATTTCTTCTGATCGGGTTCTTGAAGCTTATCTTCCTGATTGTTTTTTCCCATATCTGGCGGTGGAGCTAAATCTCGTAGTTTATCAGGATTGAATCCTGCCTCGCGTATGGTTCCTTCCGCAGCTGGTCCGCCACGCAAACCTGCTTCACGGAATGCCTCCTGTATTGCCTTGGCATCATTGGCCGTTAATGTGGCGGCATTATAATGTGAAAGAATGGCTTTGACCTTCTCCTTTTGTGCTTCTGTAATTACCTCTGTCTTTTCTTCTCTTCTTTCTTCAGAACCCTTAAAAGCTTGAGTTGCCTCCCCCGTTTTGCCTGTTTCATAAGTATATTTTAGCGTGCTTTTACCAAGTACTTTTCCTTCTATAGCTTTCAGTAAATCGGCACGATAAACTTTATCGTTGTTGAATTCCAGCATTTCTGCAAGGGCATAAATAGTTAGCTTATATTCCTTTACTCCAGGACCTTTTGACTTCATAGGGTCATATTTCGTTTGATCTTTATCGTTATATCCAACGATTCCAAACCCTTTCGCATTTTTAGGAATGCTTTTAATGTTAGCAGGGATATTGTAAACCACCCAATACGATTTTACTTCGGTTGAATCAGTTGGGTGTGGATGATGCCACAGGTTTATTGCAAAACACTTTGTACCTTTTGGTACGTTAGACCATTCCAAAGGCATAGACACGCCTTCTCCCTCTCCTGTAAATTCAATGGATAATGAACCATCGGGCTTAACACCTGAACTGCTGATTGTAAATTCACTCTTTTGCTGTGCCGTTATTTGGAGACTTATAACGACAAAAAACACGAATAGAATACTTTTAGGACACTTCATTTCTTTCAATTTTAATTAATATTGCAAATTAAAAGCAGCGACTACTGTATTACAATTTTATTAGACTAATGAAGTTGAAATTTAGAAATATAAATGAATTTCTTCGACGTTTGATTTTTATCAAAATAGCCAACGCAAAGTCTTAAGCACATTTGCAAGCCCACTCGAGCCATCGCTCATACCAATTTTTACGATAAGTGAGCGCAGAGCCAAACTTGTTTGAGTTATGCCGTGCGAAGCAAAAATCAGCGAAGCTAAAGGCTTGCAAAAGAGCTTCCGCCTTTCCAGCCCAAGTAACCGCCTTTCAGG
>JBFHKL010000232.1:0-6598 GCA_041595375.1 Saccharicrinis sp. | reverse complement strand
CTGCTTTTAAATATAGAATTGAATGGGGATGGTTCTATTCCTGCTGAGCAAATACAAATTGTTGAAACTGTTGGTGCTTGGTTAAAAGTAAATGGTGAGGCTATCTATGGAACACGTCCCTGGAAAGTTTTTGGAGATGGTAAAAGTGTACGTGGCGAAGAAGTTATAAAAGTAGAGGGTGAATTAAGAAATGCTGTAGCCGCTCAAAAAAAAGGAGAACACTTTAATCAACGTACTACTGCAAGCCCTGCTTTTGCGCATGACGAAGTGAGATTTACAACTAAAGGAGATGATTTTTATATTATCGTATTGAATCCTGGAACAGGAGAATTTGTTATTCCTGCTTTTGGAAGTGATGATGAAATGAACCCTGGTAAGTTGAAAAATATGAGTCGTTTAGATAATGGGGTGAAGGTTTCTTTTAAGCAGGAAACAGATCAATTGATTGTCGATATGCCTATTGTAAATGGAAGGAGTTATCCTGTTGTGTTGAAATGTCAGTTTAAAAACTAAAAAAAATCAGAAAAATGTTGAATTTAAATACTAAGGTTGTTTTAAAAGCAAGGTGGATACTGATTCTTCAGTTTATATTTAGTTATGCCATTGCTCAGGAAACTCAGTTTCCATTTGAAAATTCTTGTTTGTCAATTGAGGAGCGTGTGGATGATTTAATTTCCCGTATGACACTTGAAGAAAAAGCCGGGCAAATGATGAACGATGCCCCCGCTATTCCACGCTTAAATGTTCCTGCACATGAATATTGGAATGAGTGTTTGCATGGTGTTGCCCGTGCCGGGAAAGCAACCGTATTTCCGCAGGCTATTGGATTAGCCGCTACCTGGGATACTGATTTAATCTACCGTTCTGCAGTGGTTATTTCTGACGAAGCAAGAGCAAAACATCACGAGGCACAGCGTAATAACTCGTTTAAAAGATATGAGGGATTAACTTATTGGACTCCCAATGTAAATATTTTCCGCGATCCACGCTGGGGAAGAGGACAGGAAACCTATGGTGAAGATCCTTTTTTAGCAGCTCGTATGGGCGTAAATTTCGTAAAAGGATTACAGGGAGATGATCCGGACTATTTAAAATTAGTGGCTACCCCAAAACATTTTGCCGTTCATAGTGGTCCTGAACCTGAGCGTCATTTTTTTGATGCAGCAACCAATGAAAGAGATTTTTATGATACCTATCTGCCAGCTTTCGAGGCTTGTGTGAAAGAAGCTAAGGCTTATTCGGTTATGGGAGCATATAACAGATATAATGGTGAGCCTTGTTGTGCCAGCCCTCGCTTATTGACAGATATCTTACGTAAAGACTGGGGATTTGAAGGTTATGTGGTTTCCGATTGTAATGCGATACGTGATGTACATGACTACCATAATTTTACTGACTCAAAAGAAGAAGCTGCTGCAGTATCTGTTTTGGCAGGATGCGATTTAAATTGTGGCTTCCGATATGCCTATTTAAAAGGAGCCGTTGAACAAGGATTTATTACAGAAGATGAAATAGATGTTTCCCTTAAGAGAATATTTACTGCTCGTTTTAAATTAGGAATGTTTGATTCTCCGGAAGTGGTGCCCTATGCACAAATCCCTATGGATGTGGTAAGCTCTGATAAACACACTGCCTTAGCTTTGGAAACAGCTCAAAAATCTATGGTGTTGTTGAAAAATGCCAACAATACTCTACCTTTAAAAAAGGATATTCAGTCTATCGCTGTAGTTGGTCCTAATGCCAATCACCTTGAGGTTTTATTAGGGAACTACAATGGTTTTCCGGCAAATTATATTACTCCTCTGGAAGGAATTAAAAGTAAAGTATCAGAAAATACACAGGTGTATTTTGAAACAGGATGTAATTTGATTGATACTACTAGCGCTTACTCCCTCATCCCATCGAAGTATTTAAGTTATGAAGGCGAAGAAGGCCTGTTGGCAGCTTATTTTAATAGTGGCGACTTAAGTGGATCTTCATTGGCTGGGCGAATCGAAAAAGTGATTAACTCAGGATGGAACAGTAAGACAATAGAAGGCCTGGATGATGATGGGGAATTCTCTGTTATGCTAATGGGTAACTTAAAAGTTGAGGTGACAGGTGAATATATTCTTTCACTGAATACAGGTAATGCTTCCAAATTATCTATTAACGATAAGGTGTTGATCGACAATTGGGATAAGGCGGAGCGTAAAAGACAGACTGCAAAGGTTTTCCTGAAAAAGGGAAAAACATATAAAATTGATATCAATTGTGCCCATATTGGTTATCCAACAAAAATGTTGTTGGAGTGGAAAACCCCTGAAGAATCTTCGTATGATAGAGCTATCGAAATTGCAAAAAAATCTGAAGCTGTTATTTTTGTAGGTGGTATCTCAGCTGCGGTGGAAGGTGAGCAAATGCGTGTTCCTTACGAAGGTTTTGATGGTGGTGATAAAACAGATATTGAATTACCTGCTATTCAAAAGCAATTGCTTAAAGATTTATATGCAACCGGTAAACCCGTGATCTTTGTGATGCTAAATGGGAGTGCCATTGCCATTAACTGGGAAGATGAAAACTTGCCTGCAATACTTGAGGCTTGGTATCCTGGTGAATTGGGAGGTACTGCAATTGCAGATGTGTTATTTGGCGATTATAACCCTTCAGGAAGATTGCCTGTAACCTTCTATAAATCAGTTAAGGATCTTCCTCCCTTTGTGAATTATGCTATGAAAGGACGAACTTACCGATATTTTGAAGGTGAAGTACTTTATCCTTTTGGTTATGGTTTAAGCTATACTTCATTCGATTATCAAAATATGCTTACCTCAAAATCTACCATAAAAAGTGATGAGTCCCTCGTGGTTAGTGTTACAGTACGTAATAATGGCTCTGTGGCTGGCGACGAAGTGGTTCAGTTGTATGTAACAGATAAAGAAAGTTCAGTTGTAAGACCTTTAAAGAGCCTCCGTGGTATTCAACGAATATCTCTTCAACCCGGGGAATCTCAAAAAGTGAACTTTACTATTCAAGCAGATGATCTTTCATTTTTTGATGTAGAAAAACAAAAGGAAATTGTTGAGCCAGGCATTTTTGAGCTGGGTGTTGGTGCTTCATCTGCTGAATTGATTAAAACCACGTTTGAGGTGGTCGAAGAATAGTGATCAGTAGCTGATGAACTGAATAATAAGAAAAAATTAGTGCGTAGTCTTTTTAAATAAATGAGTTACGTGTGGATATATTAAAAGTTTAGTTAAAATGATAAAGCAAATAAAATGGGTTTTTACCCTTGCAGTCTTCGCTACAGTGCTTAGTAGTTGTCATAATAGTCAAAAGGCAGAAAGTAAAGCATCGGCTGAGCGTCCAAATATACTCTATATTATGGCTGATGATCATACGGGTCAGGCATGGGGTGTTTATGGTGGTATATTAAAGGACTATGTACATACGCCAAATATTCAACGTCTGGCTAAGGAAGGATGTGTGTTGGAAAATGCACTGGTATCCAATTCCATTTGTACGCCCAGTAGAGCAACCATACTCTCTGGTCAGTATAGTCATATCAATGGAGTAAAAACGTTGGCAGGCAGTCTTTTACCCCAACAAAATAATATAGCCAAGGTTCTTGGTGATGCAGGTTACCAAACATCGGTTATTGGTAAATGGCATTTAAAAAAGGAGCCAACAGGTTTTGATTATTATAGCGTTTTAGAAGGTCAGGGAAGATATTGGGATCCTATTTTAAAAACAAAAGAAAATTGGGCTGAAGGAGATAAAGGTGGTCAGGTTTATAAAGGTTATAGTAGTGATGTGGTATCTGCCCAAATGATTAATTGGCTTGAAAACCGCGATCCTTCAAAACCATTTTTAGCTTGCTGTCACTTTAAAGCTACTCATGAGCCCTATGATTATCCTGAACGATTTAGTGATCTGTACCGAGATCAGGAAATTCCTGTGCCTGCTTCTTTTTGGGATCAGGGACCTGAAGAAACAGGTCGTTCGTTTAAAGGACAGTCTATCGATAACCTGAAAAAACGTTATTTGTTTGCATCTGAATACCCTGATAAAAAAGCCGATTTTATGTATTATCCTGAATTGCCATTTTCTGTAGATGGTTTAACTCATGATGAAGCACGCATGAAGACTTATCAAAAGTTTGTAAAAGATTTTATGCGCTGTGGAGCTGCTGTGGATGATAACATAGGTAAGTTGTTAAAATATCTGGATGAATCCGGTTTGGCTGAGAATACGATTGTTATTTATACCGCTGATCAGGGGTACTTTTTAGGAGAGCATGGATGGTTCGATAAACGTTTGATCTATGAAGAATCGATCCATATGCCCTTTGTTATTCGTTATCCTAAGGAGATACCTGCAGGAACAAGAAATAAAGATATTATAGAGAATGTTGACTTCTCTGCTCTTTTTGCTGATTATGCCGGTGCTGAATATCCTGCGTCCATGCAAGGACATAGTTTTCGTGAGAACCTGAAGGGAAATACGCCTGATGATTGGAGACAATATGGCTATTATAGATACTGGGAACATGAGAGTAATCGTCCGGGGCATTTTGGTATTCGTGGTGAGCGATATAAGTTGGCTTTCTTTTATGGCAATGGATTTAAAGATAATGTGTACGTAGAAGGCGCACAAACAAATCGTTACTGGGATTTCTTCGATTTAAAGGAAGACCCTAACGAATTACATAACGCTTATAATGATGCTCAATACCAGGATATCATTAAGGAAATGAAAGAGGAGATTTTAAGACAAAGAGAAGCGCTGGGTGATTTGGATGAAGATAACGCTGAGATATTAAAAATCATCAGTGAGCATTGGGATGATTAGTGACTCTCATTGCTTTAGTGCAAGCTCTTCAAGCAATTGAATGTGTATTTGTTAGTATAGAATAATTAGTAATTTTTTGCAAGTAGGTTTAGATTAGTGATGGTCGACTGTAAAGGGGTTTTGGTCGGCCATCCAATCTGGATTTTTCTTGTTTAGTAGAAATTATAAAATGGCTCGCTCATGGTTAAAAAATTTTTGATATCAGCTGTTTGTCTGGGATTAGCCCTGATGCACTTTGGGTGTGATTTTGGCCGCAAGAGTGAAAAGCCTAATGTCATATTAATCATGACTGATGATCAGGGTTTTGGTGATCTGGCTTACTATGGTAATCCGCACATAAAAACACCTGTGATTGATAAATTTGCTGGAGAAAGTGTTCGTTTCAACGAATTTTTAGTGTCCGCGGTCTGTGCCCCTACGCGTTCTGCATTAATGACGGGGAGATATCCCCTGCGCACCGGTGTGCGTGATACCTACCAGGGTGGAGCTATCATGGCTTCTTCCGAAATAACCATAGCCGAGGTGCTGAAGAATGCCGGGTATAAAACCGGTATGATTGGTAAGTGGCATTTAGGCGATAATTACCCATGTCGACCCCAAGATCAGGGTTTTGACTATGCATTGCACCATTTAGCCGGAGGGATAGGGCAATGGGGCGACTGGCCAAATTTCCACAAAGGCAATAACAGTTATTTTAATCCTACACTTTGGGAGAATGGTAAGAAAGTGGAGAGCAAAGGATATTGCTCTGATGTGTTTACCAATAAAGCCATTTCTTTTCTCGAAGAAAATAAGGAAAATCCTTTTTTCCTTTATTTGGCATTTAATGCTCCTCATGACCCATTGCAAGTCCCTGACGAATATTATAATAAATATAAAGATATTGATCCCTCTGTCGGATTTGAAAAAGATAGCCGTCCTTTCCTTGAAATGAACGAAATAATGAAGGAGAAGGCACGTAAGGTATATGCCATGGTTACTAATATTGATGATAACCTGGGTAGATTATTTAATAAGATAGATGAACTTCATCTTAAGGAAAATACATTGGTGATTTTTATGACAGACAACGGCCCAATCCCTTATCGTTATATTGCCGGATTGCGTGGTCAAAAATCGTCTGTTTACCAAGGCGGTGTTCAGGCACCTGCTTTTTGGCGTTACCCTAATGGTTTTAAAGGAAATAGAGATATTAAAGCTACTGCTTCTCATTTCGATATTTTTCCTACCCTGGCCCAATTATGTGGAGCTGATATTCCAAGCGATAGAAAAATTGATGGCGTAAGCTTGATGCCTCTTCTTAAAGGACAAGAAACTAACTTGCCACAACGTTCGGTTTGCCGCTATTGGACACGTAGAGAGCCACAGAAATACAAAAATATGATGATTCGTAAGGGAGAGTATAAGCTGGTGGGTAATTGTGATATGGAAGCACAAATTGAAAAATTTGAGTTGTTTAATATGAAGAGTGACCCCTATGAGCAAAATAACATCATAGATAAGAACATTCAGCTGGCATCAGGTTTAAAAACTGAAATGAATAACTGGATTGATGAGCTGATGACATCTCCCAATGCCCTTCAATCTCCACGTATAATTATTGGAACAGAATATGAAAACCCAAGCATACTTAATCTGAATGATGTGCATTTTGCCACTCATAAGGATGCTGAGAAAGGTGTTGTGTATTGGGAGACAGAGATAGCCAACCCTGGCGAATATGAGATAAACCTCTATTTTAAAAAAGCGCTTGAATCAGATTGTGAGG
>JBFHKL010000231.1:0-6612 GCA_041595375.1 Saccharicrinis sp. | reverse complement strand
TTTGGTTTTTTCACCTATGATTATTATTTCAACAATAAACGTCCTGATTGGAAAGAACTTTTAAAGGGCAAAGACGACAAGAAATATACGCTTATTCTTCTTAATAAACCTTCTTCTTACTCTATTGGAGATATATTTGATTTTGAAATGCTTAAAAAAGACTTTATAAAAATCCTTTGTCTTAGAGAACTTGATTATACAAAAACCGAAAATCCTTTTGGCTTCCTATTTACAGAAACACCTTATTGTAATTTAGCAGAACTTACAAAAATTACTACTTCCGATTTAAGTGAATATATAACAAAACAAGATAGCTTATACACCGAGCAGCCAGAAAAATAAAAGATGGCAAAAGTAATGTGATGAGAACTAAATAGTTGCAATAGGGGATGCCTTGTTTTGCGTATAGGGTAAATTAATACAAGGCTATTTTTTTGGAAATCCGTAAGGCATAATAGTAAGGGTAAGCCTTTGGTTGAATGCGTTGAAAATTGCTGTCTTTTGGCAAGAATTTACTTGGAAAAACAAGGCAATGATTTGGCAATTCTAAAAAGTGATTTAAACATTGGTGGATTAGAACTGCTTCAGCTCATCTCCACCAATGAAACCCACGACCATACTAGAGAAATCTAGTATGGTTTTTTAGTTAGCTCTAGTTGATTGGTTTTTCGTATCTTCTCCGCAATACATGACCATAGACATGCCGTTATTAAAGTAGCGAAAGTAACAAAGAATTTCTAGAAATATGCGAGAGATAACAAAGAAGTTACGTGATAAACAAAGTGGATGGAAATACTAGACTGCCTGAAGACCATCTGATTCTGCCTAAGCTGAAAGCGATCAAAATAAAGCAACATAGAATTGTACCGGATGACTATAGACGCAAGTCGGTCACCGTAAGCTTGTAAATATTACATAAGCATCGTATAGGTAACGCCTTTGATTGTATGATCAAGCAAAATACGTCGGAGCAAGTGATTTATCTTTTTTAATTGACAAGGTGTATAACTGATAGTAAAATAAAACTGTAAAATGTAATGCAAACGTTTGTAATGGAATATAAAAAATTACAAAGGAGATTTTATAATGCCTAAAATTAAAGCAGTAAGCTACGGAATAGGGAACATTGGAAAAGATATTGCAAAGTTTATGACCGAAAAAGGGGTAATAATCACCGATGCAATTGATGTTAAAAATGTCGGGAAGGACCTGGGAGATGTAATAGGAGCAGGCCGTAAATTGAATGTAATAATATCCGACGATGCTGATAAAGTTCTTGCAGAAACAGGAGCAGATATCGCATTGGTGGCAGTAGCCACATCACTGGAAACAATATTTCCTCACGTTAAAAAATGTCTTGAGGCAGGCTTAAATGTAATTACCACCTCAGAAGAAGCTTCATATGCATGGACTTCTTCACCCGTATTAGCAGCAAAACTGGATAGAATTGCAAAAGAAAACGGAGTGACATTTACAGGCTCCGGAATGCAGGATGTATTCTGGGCAAATATGATTACAAATTTGACAGGTGCATCACATAGGATAGATTCTATTGAGGGTCAGGTTAGTATTAACACAGATGAATTTCCGACGTTTGTAGCAGACTATTATGTTGTTGGAAGAAAAGCAGATGATATCAGAGAAATGATAGAAAAAGGCGAAAAGCTTCCGATAGGAGACGAAGTAGTTTGTTTGAGAATGGATTTGGAAAACCAAATTTCAGCTCTTGGACTGACAACAAAAAGTATAAAAGAAATTGTGGAACCAATAATTCTTGATCATGATATTGAGTCCAAAGTAATGAAAGGTACAATACCGGCAGGTGATGTTATCGGATTGGATAACACCATAGAAATTGAAACAGAAGAGGGGATACTTTTTAAAGCTACGCAGATTGCTAAAGTATATGAACCTGGTGAAATAGATACTAATGAATGGTGGATTAAAGGTGAACCTAACATTCATGTTAGAAACGATAATCCTCCAACATTACTGGGAACGAGTTCACAGATTGTAAATAGAATACCCGATGTAATTAATGCTGAACCAGGATATGTAACCATCGACCAGCTTCCAAAATTGACTTGTAAAATAAGATCAATGGAACATTATCTTAAATAGTATTTAAACAAATGATATACTCCCCTTCTAGTAGATAGTTAAAGAATTAGCTGTTTACCGTGAGGGGAGTTTTTTATGAGTCCTATAGCCTAAAATAAATGGAGGTTATGACAATGGATGCTATTGTAGAGTGGCTTCATGAAGGTGATGTAAGTATCCAATATTTGACGAGAAAGTACTTATTGGGTGAGAAAGAAGAAGCCCTTATTCGTTTGAGGAAAAGAATAACAACAGAAGGTTGGGGTAAATCATTTTTGGATGCGCGGAATTCTACTGGCCATTGGGGAAAAGACTTTTATCAGCTCAGGTGGACTTGTTCTCATTATACTTTACTGGATTTGAGATACCTAGAAATTGAATCTGTCGAACCGATAATGGATACATTAGGACTTATTCTCAGCCATTGCAAATCTCCAGATGGTAGTATAAGTGAATCACAGACAATTAGGTCTGGTGATATCTGTGTTAATGGAATGTTTCTTAACTATGCTTCTTTTTTTAGAGTACCTGAAGATGATCTCAAGTCAGTCATTGACTATTTGTTGGATAATGTGATGCCTGACGGTGGTTTCAATTGTAGAAAAAAAGCGAGTCATAGTTCCATGCATACTACAATCTCAGTTCTTGAAGGTTTTTGTGAATATATTAAAGCGGGATACCAATATAGGGCTTATGAATTAGAAAAGGTTAAGAAAAATGCTGAGGAGTTTTTACTAGTACACAGACTATATAAATCTGATAAGACGGGAGAAATCATAGACAAAAGATGGATGATGCTTTCCTTTCCTTCGAGATGGAGATATGACATACTAAGAGCCTTATTGTATTTTGTGGATGCAGGTTCAACGTATGATTCTCGTATGGATGAGGCCATCGAGTTACTTATTTCGAAAAAAAGAAAAAATGGAATATGGCCTGTGCAGGCAAAACATCCGGGATTGGTGCATTTTGATATGGAGAAGACTGGCTCCCCTAGCAGATTCAATACCCTTCGTGCACTAAGGGTTCTTAAAAAGTTTGGATAAAGAATCCCATTGGTAGATTATATAGCAATCATTATGTGAGACGGTATTGATAAATTGGTTTCTTGTGCAAACTTCCGCCATGTTTAAAAAAAATAGCCCTAATAATCAAAAATAGGGTGATACAGATGGCTAGATGCAATCCACTAAGTTATAGAAATACAGCATAAGTGATGGAAAAATTTGGGCTTACAAGTAGGCATACAATTGTAATGGGTTAGTACATTGGGATGGGTCAATAATAAATAAACGATTGAGAAGCATTTTCATAAGAAAATGATAGTTGCAGAATGGATGAGTTATAGCTTAAGATAAAAAATGAATGGTGTTTTCTTACAAAGCAGTTGTCTTACTGGTCCTACAAAAGATTTCTACTTCAGTGTAAAAAGTTCCCATAACGCTGCAAAGAAGGTCTTTGAAAAGGCATTAAATTTTTCATTTGAACGTAATCCAAGGGCAACTAATGTTGATAAGAATTCTGCACACTCTTTTACACTTCCTAAGGTAGTCAAGAAAGCCAAGCGCCTTAGCAGGTATTGAAGTAATGTAAATACTGAATAAAATGGGCAATATAGATAAGCCTGTATTTTTAATTAAATAGATGAAGGCGTTTATTATCTTCTATAACCAAAAGGGATTTCAGTGATTAGGTACATATAATCGAACAGGGTTGTCCACATCTTAAAAGTTTTATAACAGGCTGAACGTGCTAGCGATGTCCTGTTCGTGATGAAGATTATTAATAGTTTATGGAAGCAAGTTGAAAAGCGTTTAAAGCACGATTACAATTATTTGAAGAAGGTCACACAGCTTCAGCTAGTGTGGCCTTTCTTTATAGTTTTATAGGCGTTGACACATAAAAAATCCGCTTTCAAATCTGCTGCACAACAATAAAAATTAGTCGTAAATAAGGTCTAGAGATAATGCTTTAATTATTATTATTTGTGGTATAATGAGGTCTTCAAAAAAAGCTGTATTAAGGCTTATGGAGAAAAAAGGTGATAAACAATATGAATAATTCTAAGAGATTCAAAATAATTAAAAGAATCCTAGTACTCCTTATGACACTAATAATACTGTACAGTGTTGCTGTCTTTTCCAATATAGCTTTTATCGCTAAGTGGCGAACGATTTATATAGAAACAGCGATGAGTACTATGGATCATCAGTGGTTAGCTACAAATTTTATTCCAGAAAGTGTAATTGAGAAGGTGCTACTTGAACGCAGTGGCCAAGAAAACTTTCAAAATGGATTAGAGAGTGACTGGACTATATTTCCTTTTTCTAAAAACGATTTATATGAGCCCTGGGACAAAGCAGAAAAGAATTTTTACAAAATTTATAGTGAAATTGATGAGCAAAGTTTCGAAGAGTATATTGAAGCAAATGCAGACGAAGTTCTTAATGAGAATCGTTTCTTAGTAATCGATAAGACCAGTCTTCAGGAAAAAGGTATAAACATAAAAACCATTCATGGTGACCAGGTTTTAGCCATTGATACTGAAAATGCCTTGTCCATTATTAAAATAGAAGGTGATGGTTATGTGGGCAGGTTAGCTATCATAAAAGATCCCTCTAGGGTAGGTGTTGGATTAAGTGAAAGTTTTGGCGAAAAAGGGGCAATTATTGCAGATATTGCTCAATATAATCAAGCTATCTTAGCTGTTAATGCTAGTGGTTTTTACGACCCTTCTGGCCATGGTAATGGAGGGATGGTTTTTGGATTGGTGGTTAGTGAGGGCAAGACTTTAAATGATGCACTGAATGGCACAAATAAGAAAGTAGGGTTTGACTCTCAAAACAAACTAAAAATTGGCGGAGAAGAATCATCCTTTTCTTTTCGCGATGCAGTAGAATTTAAGCCGGCTCTCATTATTAATGGGGAAGTTCTCGTTACGGGATCTGCTGGATGGGGAATCCAGCCTAGAACGGCTATAGGTCAGACCCCGAATGGCGAAGTGTTACTACTAATAATCGATGGACGTATGCCGGGCTATTCTGTTGGCTGTACTGTGGGAGAACTTGCCCAGATTATGGAACGGTATGGGGCCGTTCAGGCTTGTAACTTAGATGGTGGTTCATCTAGTATATTGTATTATAATGGGCAGGAAATAAGTAAACCTTCCGCTGCAAACAAAATAAATGGTCGAAATATTCCTAACGGATTCGTATTATATAGTAGAGAAAATTAAAAACTACCTGGTAGAGTAATGCGTAATCTCATAAGATAGTAATATTCGAGTAGATATTCAGAATGCATATTACTTCCCAAAAGTGTATCTGTGAGTTATTAGACCGGTCTAAATTCTAGTATTGATACAAAGGAAACCCCTGAAAATACCATCATAAGATACGGTCTTTTCTGGGGCTCTTTATTTTGGGAGAGACAAGATGAAAAAGTAGTCGAATGTGCAGGACGAGATTGTAAAGGATACAGAAGAATGTAGGTGGCAAGAAAATTCGGCCATTTGCAATGAAGTGCGCAAAAAGGATTAAGCAAAAGGAACATGACGATGTCTCAGCCTAATTCCAATATACCCTTCGTGAAAATGCCAAATCCAATAGGAATGGGTTTGGCATTTGGAATTTAAATGAATTAGCCATAGATAAAACTGATGAAGTTCTTTGAACTATCAGTTTTATTTATTTTACATGTAAAAACAGGGATGATATCCTCTAATATGATGATTGGCCCGATAGCTGTTTGTGTGAAAATATCATATGAATTTATATGGTATTCAAGCCTCAATAGAATTAAAAGAAAGTGTTGCGACGGATGAAAAATAAATTGAATAAGCCGTTATTTAAAATACTCATACTGGGAATGATTGTTGTTTTCATGGTGTTAATATTTAATAGGTTAAATTTAAATAATTATGGTCCTAATGAGATAAAGGATTTTATTTTAAGTAAAGGAAAGTTGGGGCCAATAGTCTATCTAGTTTTGCTAACCTTGCTTCCGCTCATACTATTTCCGGATTCAGTTCTTGTGATAGGCGGTGGGATGGTATACGGCTTAGCGGGTGGTATTATTCTTACATCCATAGGGTCGTTGCTAGGTGGTATTGTAGCGTTTTTAATCGCTAGAAAATTAGGCCAGGATGTTGTTAAAAAGCTGATCAAAAAGGACCTGGTTTTGTTTAGTAAAGACAATGGATTAGGTGGTTTACTGCTGATTTTGGTGCTTAGGCTAGTTCCCCTATTTCCCTTCAAAGTTGTTAGCTATAGTGCAGGTTTATCGGATATTAGACTGAGGGATTTTTCAATAGCAACTGTGATCGGTTCATTGCCTGGAATCTTTGTATACACAAATCTAGGAGATAAAACGAACGATGTAGGTTCCAAAGGCTTCTATCAGGCGCTTATTATGTTGGTAGTATTATTTATTGCATCCATGATATTAAAAAAAATTATTAACAAGAAGAATGCTAAATTAAAAAGCGAAGCATACCATGAAGAAGCATAGAAG
>JBFHKL010000230.1:0-6618 GCA_041595375.1 Saccharicrinis sp. | reverse complement strand
CTCCTTCACATTTAATAATATATATCCCTGCTTTATCAATGGTTAGTTGATTCAGCTCTTCAACATTATCAAGCATAGTCACCAACTCGCCGGTTATCGAGTACACCTTAATGATATTCACTTGCTCAAAATCAGGGGACCCATTACTTATTTCGATAGTAACAGATGCTCCTTTTATTGCAGGAGAAGGATAAACACTCATACTTAACACGGAGGAAGTACTCAGACTATTACTTGTAAACTGATCACCCTTTAAGGTGGTAACCACACAGTAATATTCCCCAGACAGGCCTTCGGATGAATAGTAATATTGTTTCTCGGCACCTGAAATAATACTTTCGTTACGATACCATTGATAAGCATCGAATTGCTCATCGCTATTATCTATCAACACCATATTGGCATTTTTAGCAACAGCCACCACATCCAAATTCACAAGCAATTCATTTTCAACGGGGCTAGCCGTTTTAAAGTTATCATCACCTTCTTCTGATGCAGTAATGGTCACTGTTCCATAGGAATGAATACTTAATGTATTTCCTGAAACAGTAGCCACCTCACTATCTGAACTTGTAAATACTACAGTCAATCCTGAGGAAGCACTTGCCGACAAGGTTATTTGCTCTGTATCACCAAAAACAACAGGAGAATCAAGCTCAAAGCTTATCTCATTGGACGATTGATTAATGGTAAATACTCCGGATGAAAAAGTGATATTATAATTGGATGATAAACTTAATGTTCCTTGATTAATTGCATAGGTTCCTGCATCCTGTCCTGATTCCCGAGTCAAACTACCTGAAAAGACATCCGTTCCAACCAGACTTCCTGAAGTTATTGTATAGCTTAATTCCGGATCCGAATCCCCATATACTTTTGTCTGATCATCAGCTGAGATCAGCATTTCTATCGCTAAAATATCGGCCGTAAGCAAGTACGAATCCAGTGTATAGTTATCCTTATCCGTTCCCGACAAGCCAATTCCTGTTACAGTAATTATTTTATCTTCTCCAACATTGGCATCCTCAAACTCTGCAAGAATAGAACCTGTATCCAAGGACACATCCTCACCAGAAACAACGCCATCCAATGTGGCTGCCCCGGTTAAGGAAGCCGATGTTGTTCCATCATAATCCTTATCCTCTGCTGTTAAACCCGAAATACTTAACAATTTACTGCTTATACTGGCTGTAATCCCGGTGGGTTGAACTAGAGAATAGTTAATTGCATCAGCTCCTGTTAACAGATATCCACTGAAAGTCACCGCTTTATCCTCCCCAATATTTTTATCACTAAAGGCAGCTATTGCAAAGCTTGTATTTAAAGTAAGCTCATCACCCTCAATAACACCACTTACCATTGCTGTTCCATCTATCTCTGCATCGGTACTGCCGTCATACTCCCGATCTATGACAGACACTCCCTCTACTATAAGTTCTAATTCGCTTATACTGGCAGTTGAGTTAGCCGGTTGCGACAAGGTATAATTGGAAGCATCAGCTCCTGCTAAAGCAAAGCCTGAGAATGACACATTTATATCAACACCAACATCCTTCGAATCAAAAAAAGCGGCTCCTTCAGAGACATCAACAGTCACATCATCACCGCTAATCGCTCCCT
This sequence comes from Saccharicrinis sp., assembly GCA_041595375.1. Classification (GTDB taxonomy): domain Bacteria; phylum Bacteroidota; class Bacteroidia; order Bacteroidales; family Marinilabiliaceae; genus Saccharicrinis. Next base: position 4,998 of record JBFHKL010000230.1, on the reverse strand, counting down.
CTACTTCAGGTGTTCCGGCATAGGTAGCATCTGTTGTACCATCGTAAACCTTATCTTCTGCAGATAATGCAGAAATAGAGACTGCTTTGGCCGTAATAGAAGCAGTACCACTGGATAGTGAAAGCGTATAATTACCGGCATTTGATCCACCAAGGCTATATCCCGAAAAGACAATTTCTTTATCTTCACCAACATACTTATCCTCAAAGGCAGCATCTATATCACCTGTATCCAGAGTAACATCATCTGTATCGACTATCCCCTCTAAAACAGCAGTACCAGAAAAGCTTACCCAGGTAGTACCATCGTATACTTTATCTTCGGCAACTAGACCCGATAAACTCAACTCCTTTTGCGTAACTGTTACTGATAAACTATCATATACTTCAACATAATTATCCAGATCCTCGGGCGTAAAAACGACCCTGTAATTCACTGTTTCAGCAGTATATGCAGGCACGGTTTCCGTATCCGTAAAAGAATAAGCCCCTGCTATAGTTGCCTCATCACGTTTATCCTTAGCACTCCCTCCACTTAATGTAATCTCACCTAACGAAAGACCATACTCAATAGTAATAGGATCCGGTAATGTTAAGTCAATAAAGGCCGGTTCGTAAGCCCCTATATCTACCGTAGCATTGAACAGTCGTAATTCCCCATCTAAATCCTCAAAACTATCTATATCATCATAATCATCACCATCACCATTTAAATCACCATATATAGCTTCATTAAAGGCATCATTATCTCCTGCTTCTATTAATGAGGAAGAAAAATCAATATTCCAATTTGCACTTAGTAAACTTTCTTCATTGGCCTCCTCATCATCACTTAGCCCGACAAAATTTGTTGGCGAATAAAACATCGCATATAAAACACCATCCTCACTTCCTGTATTATCAGAAGATATATTTAAATTATCTGTACCCACATCCTGACTATCAAAGGCACAGTTTATAACATCTCCGTCGGCCGATTTTATTTGCGCTGAAGTACCTGCCGTTTCATTACCCCAGAAAACCGTATTATAAAATACTGTTTCTGAATCGCCATAGGCACCTCCTCCAATTGCAGAAGTACTGGATGTTACTTTATTATTAGCCACTACACAATTAGCAATATGTGCCTGTAAGCCATAAACTCCTCCAGCATAGGCAGTAGCCTCATTGTTGGTTATAATTGAATTAACAACAGTTCCGTCAAGCACATACAAGCCTCCGCCATACCCCTCAAGTCCAGAGATATAGCTATCGGTTATAATACAATTAATCATTTGAGAACCCGAGCAATAAACAGCTCCTCCAAAGGCCTTAAAGTTATCTACCGGTACGGCATAACAAGCAGTTATGGTACATGATTCGATAATGGCATCTTCAGCAAAGACCCCTCCCCCAAAACAATCATCACCGGAAATAGAGCAATCCTGAATTTTGCAGGCAGTAAACTCCGAATCACTCACATACACTCCTCCACCGTAACTTACCTCAGAAGAAACACTTTGACAATCCTGAATCAAACAGTTTTCAACCTTACCGCCAAAGGCAATAATACCAGCAGCATATACAATACTATTTTTATAGGCAACATCCGTATAAGCGTTTGCAACAGTAAAACCATTAAATACGGTATTCGAACTAACTCCACTAGGTATAACCACAATATGTTGCGAATTATTACTCACATCGTCATCTTCCTGAATTTCTCCACTCAACACAGTTGGATAGAGAAACTCCCATCCGGAGACGCTCCCATCTCCATCAATATCACTGGTCAAACGATCCTCAAGAGAGCTCTCTGAACCCCCAAAACCTCCGTATAGCTTCACTCCTGAGCTGAGGGTAAAAGCTACAGTACGGTCACTCTCATCTGGAGTGTAAGTTCCTGTTTTCACCCAAATCTCATCTCCCTCAACAGCCATATCAATAGCTGTTTGAACACTATTTAGTGCATCAGTCCAGGAAGTTCCTGTACCTGTCCCATCAGTTGTAATATAATAGCGTGTTGAATAAGCCTGCTGTATAGAAGAAAAAAACACAAACAGCAACAAAGCAATTTTAAGTAGATTCATAAGTCTCATCCGGTCCCAATTGAAACGATTATAGGCATAAGTACCCCAAGTAAAATACTTTTCACTTCTCTATCAGAAAATGAAGGGGTAAAATAACATTAAAATGGAATACGTAATTTATGATGAACTGTTACATTATGTATAGCATTATTTTTCAGGCAACACACACACCTCTTTTCTTCCAAATAAACGGTAGCGGTATTTAGCAAGCAGATCGTACAGGAAATCCATGAAAAATAAGGGTAGAAAAGAAAAATAGCGCAAAAAACTCATCGGTGGTTTTAAAAACGAAGCAACTTTAAAAACAGCCTTACTTTTTTTGTAAACCTGACCATTAAGTATAAACACAACGGTATCTTTATCTGCGGTATTTATACCCCTTTGCAAAATCACCTGTTTCCCTATGGCAGTTTGCATTGAAACAAACTCAACAAATGGTTTCTTCTGGTATTTTTGTACCCATTGAACAGCAGAACTACACAGTTTGCAGCAACCATCATAGAGCAATATATTTTTTTGATCAGGTATAACCATAATGTATTAACGCTTTTAGCACATTAGGTGTTCAATAAGCCAACATCTATCATTTATTTTTTACATCTATTCGCTAACTTTGATAGATTAAACCACGCAATAATGAACGAACAAAATAACTTTGAATTAAGCCAGATATATAAACGTAAAAAAAGTGACCAAGATATCTTTGCCGAGCTAATGGAGTTTAAGGTAAAAGAAGTTTTGTTGGTTGCCAACTATTACGATGCCTATTCTATAGTTAGAGAAGGTCGTTTTTTTGATCGTATATACGGAGAGTTTTTGCAACTGAACCTGTATACTGCACCTCGCATTACCTCCGTTTCAAACATCGACGAAGCCTTGGATATTATGCAGAAGAGGCATTTTGACATGGTAATTTTAATGGCCGGCCTCGACAAACTCACGCCAATAAAATATAGCAAAATCATTAAGGACATAGCTCCCGATATGCCATTGCTGGTAATGGTCAATAACAATAGTGACCTTAAGTTTTTTGATGAGTCAGGCCCCAACATGGCATATATCGACAGGGTTTTTGTGTGGAATGGTGACTCAAAGGTATTTTTGGCTATGATTAAGCATGTTGAAGATAACAGAAATGCAGCCAATGACACAAAAATAGGAGATGTAAAAGTTATTTTACTGGTTGAAGATTCTCAAAAATATTATACCCGATATCTCCCTTTACTTTACTCCATCATCATGAAACAAACCCAGGTCATATTAGCCGAAGAAGGACACGACCTGCTGCATAAAATCCTAAAAATGCGAGCCCGCCCTAAAATTTTACTGGCTTGCAACTATGAAGATGCTGTTCAAATCATTGAAAAATACAAGGATAACCTGATCTGCGTGATCTCCGATATGAAATACCTCCGCAATGGCATTTCTGATGATAACGCAGGTCTTGCACTGGTGAAATACGTACAGAGTAAAATCTGTATCCCAACACTTATACAGTCATCGGATGCACAAAACAGTATTAAAGCACATAAAGTAGGTGCCGATTTTATTGATAAAAATTCAGAGTCCTTATCACAGGATATCTCTGATTTTATTCACAACAAACTTGGCTTTGGTAATTTTATTTTCAAAAACTCACGAGGACGGCAAATAGCTACAGCGCGAAACCTCAAAGATTTTCAACGATGCATAGAGAAAATACCCCCCGAATCCTTACTGTATCATGCCAAACGTAACGGCATAAGCACTTGGCTTATGGCACGTGGAGAAATTAATATGGCAAAAAAACTCCGCCCCTATCGCATTACCGATTTTCACAGTTCTACTGAGCTGCGCAAAGCTATTCTTGATGTATTTGAGATGGTAAAGATTGAGCAAATCAAAGGGAAAGTGGTTCAATTCGACTCTTCAACAATTGATAGCAACCGTTATATTACACGTATTGGAGAAGGTAGTTTTGGTGGTAAAGGAAGAGGACTGGCATTTTTAAGCCACTTTGTTGAAAACGTAGACTTTGAGCGCATACTTCCTGACATCAATATAAGCATCCCTACTACTGCCATTATAGGCGCCGATGAATTTACCAACTTTATTCAGAGCAACAACCTATATCATAAAATTTATGCAGAAAAACAATTTGATCAGGCAAAAGAGCTGTTTCTAAATGCCCATTTTACGGAAAGACTGAAAAATAAATTACATAAGTACGTTGAAGTCATCAATGATCCTATAGCAGTTCGCTCATCCGGGCTATTTGAAGATTCGCTCCTACAACCCTTTGCTGGAGTTTATAACACGTATATGCTGCCCAACAATCACCCCGACACAGAAAAAAGATATGAGCAACTATGCATTGCTATAAAGATGGTATACGCATCAATATTTTCACCTTCGGCCAGAGCCTACTTTGAAGCAGTTAATTATAAAATTGAAGAAGAGAAGATGGCTGTTATCATTCAGAAAGTAGTTGGAGAAGAGGCCCATAACCGTTTTTATCCTCATATCAGTGGCATAGCACAGAGTTATAACTACTATCCTTTTTCATATATGAAACCCGAAGATGGATTTGCCGTATTGGGAGTTGGTTTGGGTAAATATGTGGTGGGAGGAGAAAAAGCCTGGCGATTCTGTCCCAAATACCCCAACCTGGAACTCAATGCCATACAAGACCAGATAAAAGATTCGCAAACTCATTTCTACGCCCTAAATATGAAAGCCTGCGAATGCAATGTTAGCGAGGAACCTGAAGATACTTTCATTCAGAACTTATCGATTAAAGAAGCCGAGGAGGATGGCAACCTGAAATATGCAGCCTCAGTTTACGACTACAGTTACGACAGGATAGTAAATAATCTGAATAAAAAAGGACCTCGGATTATAAACTTTGCCCATATTTTAAAATACGAATACCTCCCCCTAGCAAAAAGCCT
>JBFHKL010000229.1:0-6650 GCA_041595375.1 Saccharicrinis sp. | reverse complement strand
CTATTATCATCACCCTGACGTTGCTGACGCCTGTTATCTTGTGTACCCGACTCTCTGGATTTCTCCCTATCTTCTTGTTTTCTGTGAGGAGTTACTTTTTTCTCCTTATCACCAGAAACTTCAGCAACAGCTTTCTTATCCTCTGCCGGAATAACTTTATCACTCTTAACAGCACTCTCTACAAAAGGTTTGGCAGCGTTTTCTGTCCTAGGCTCTGGCCTTCCAACCTTTTCCTGAGCTTTTGACACAACCTGCTTTTCATCTTTTACCGAAACTGCTACTTTTTGTGTTTTTGTAGTCCTTACTCTTTTAGCGTCCTTTTTTTCAACAGGCTTTTCGTTTTTCTTTTTTTCAGAAGCCACGATAGCTTGCTCATCCAGGATTTTATAGATTAAATCCTGCTTTTTAAACGAATCTACACGTTTAATATTAAGCTCTTTAGCAACCTCTTTTAGCTCTGCCAAAAGCTTTTTATTCAATTCAAGAATATCGTACATAATATTTTACCAATAAATTCACTCGGGGAGAAATGATTTTTGAAGAACTTAAGTTCTAAAATTATTATTTAAGTTTTATTTGATTTTTGTTGTCCTGATATGGCTTATGATTCTATTTAAAAGAAAGATGCCCAGAAGATTTACTGCAAACATAATCAATATGTATCAAATCACAAAATAAAAACTCTCATTTGTGCATATACCATGTAAAATAACCTATTCGTGTAATGGTAGATATTTTTCTTCAAGTAAGAAAACAAAGGCATCTTTTTTTTGTTATATTTACTGAACCTTAATATACTAACCAATATCTGCACATGAGACAACTCAAAATCACAAAACAAGTTACCAACAGAGAGACCCCCTCTTTGGATAAATACTTACACGAGATTGGAAAGGTGAAACTGTTAACGGCAGAGGAAGAAGTCAAACTCTCGAAAAGAATAAAAACAGGAGACCAGGCTGCTCTTGAAAAACTCATTAACGCCAATTTAAGATTTGTCGTTTCGGTAAGTAAACAGTACCAGAATCAAGGATTAAGTTTACCCGATTTAATCAATGAAGGTAACCTGGGACTTATAAAAGCAGCACAGCGTTTTGACGAAACCCGTGGTTTTAAATTTATTTCATATGCTGTATGGTGGATTCGCCAGTCCATATTGCAAGCTCTGGCCGAACAAGCCAGAATAGTGAGACTCCCACTCAATAAAATAGGCTCCATGAACAAGGTTAGCAATACCTTTGCCCTGCTGGAACAACAATTTCAACGCGAACCCACCTCCGAAGAAATTGCCACCGTACTTGACCTTGCTCCTAAAGAAGTTAAAGAATCGTTGAAGGCGATGAATAAACACGTGTCAATGGATGCTCCTCTAAGAAAAGATGAAGATAACAACCTTTACGACACGCTTCTTTCTACCGACTCTATTAGCCCTGATAGCGAACTACTTACCGACTCCCTCAGGAGAGAAATAGAACGCTCTCTGTCAACCCTTTCGGCTCGCGAAGCTGATATTATCAGACTATATTACGGACTAAAAGGAGAACCGCCCTATTCGCTCGAAGAGATTGGCAATCTGTTTAATTTAACACGCGAACGCGTACGCCAAATCAAAGAAAAGGCTATAAAAAGACTTAAGCATGCCTACAGAAGCAAAATACTAAGATCTTATCTGGGTTAAAATAATGAATTTGATTAATTACTAGGGGAATGAAAATATCATTCCCCTTCTTTTTTGGTAAATCTTTCTTATTAATTTTGTAGCCAATACATATTGTTTAAAAACAACCTGAGCATATAAAGCAAATTATTACTTATGAAACATTTGATTGCACCCTCCCTTTTGGCTGCCGATTTTGCCGATATGGCATCACAAATTGAAATAATCAATAAAAGTGAGGCCGATTGGCTCCACCTAGACATTATGGACGGAGTATTTGTTCCTAACATTTCCTTTGGCGTGCCAATAATACAAGCCCTACGCCCACATATAGAAAAGCCCTTTGATGTACATTTGATGATTGTTGATCCTGATAGATATATCAAGAGCTTTAAAGATGCAGGTGCCGACTTACTAAACGTTCACTACGAAGCGTGTACCCATTTGCATCGTACCATTGATGCCATTAAAAAAGAAGGAATGCAGGCCGGAGTAACCCTAAACCCACATACACCTGTTTTTTTACTGGAGGAAATTATAACCGAGGTTGACCTTGTGCTGCTGATGTCGGTAAATCCAGGCTTTGGCGGACAAAAATTTATTGACAATACATACAAAAAACTAAATGACCTAAAAAATCTGATCGAAAAAAAAGCGAGCAGAGCACTTATTCAGGTAGATGGTGGAGTAAATATTGCCAATGCACAACAACTTATCAACGCAGGTGCTGATGTTTTGGTAGCAGGAAGCTCGGTGTTTAAATCTCCTAATCCTATTCAGGCTATTCATGAACTAAAACACTTTCTTCCTCCCATACCTCCAAATACCTTGGTATAATTACAATAACAGTTATAAAAAACAAAAAAAAGGATGAAAGTAAAATACTTTCATCCTTTTTTTTTATTCGCTCTAATACGCTGTTAAAACATCTTTTTATAACAACGTTTTCTTTTATGCTGCATATGTTCAAACGACTTCCACATTTGTATAGCCACACTGTTATTCTCTAACATACCTGTGGTTTCCACAAACTTCACTCCATCACCATTGGCAGTCTTCCACAAATCATTCATCAACAATGAAACACCACCCATTTTCTGCAATTCAGGCTTCACACCTGTCAACATCAAATCCATTTCCTTAGGTTTGGCCAGGGCTTGCTTCAAATGCCACCAACCAAAAGGTAACAGTTTTCCCTTAGCCTTTTGTAAAGCCTTTGATAAAGATGGGAGAGCCACCAAAAATCCGGCAAGCTTATCTTCCTTATCTAACATCACTTTTACATATCGTGGATTTACCGCAGGAAAAAACTTATCAATATAAAACTTCACCAATCTATCGGGCAAACGAAAAGTCCCAAATAATCCGGCAAAAGCATCATTAAACACCTCAAATATCATCTCACGATAAGGCTTTAACTCACTCGACTTAGTGAAATTTAAAGTTTTAAGCCCGTATCTCTTTTTAATCATATCAGCTACCTTAAAGGCTTTCTCAGGCATCGAATCGGGGAATGTGATCCTAAACTCAAGCCAATCGATTTCTTTCTGATAACCCAAGTTCTCAATATGACCTTTATAATAGGCAAAATGATAATCGCTAGCCATACAAGGCAGCCACTCCTGACCTTCTATTAACACACCTGAGTGATCGAGGTTTGAGAAACCCAAAGGCCCCATCACTCCATGCATACCTTCCGATTTCAAATATGCCTCTGCTTTTTCAAACAAAGCCTGAACCACCTCAAAATCATCAGTAAATTCAATACGTGTAATTCGACCTATCTTTTCTCCAATTTTTTCAATCCAAAGATCATTTACAATAGCGCCAATACGTCCTACAACCTTACCATTTTTATAGGCAAGCCAAAACTTAGCCTTACAAAAATCAAATGCCGGATTTTTTTCTGGGTTTATCGCACCCAACTCATCAGACTTAATGGGCGGCACCCAAAATTCATTATCCTTATATAACTGATATGGAAAGTCTACGAACTTTTTTCGCTGGCTTTGATTTAATACCTCTTCTACCTGAATACTCATACCTTTGTGATTGAATTTGCGGACGAAAATAAGCAAAAAATGTATTTATTGATGTATTTTTATGCCTATCCCTTCAACCTTTTTTATAAACCCTTGCCCAATAAATAAATATTAGCAGGCAGATGCTTGACTTTCAACTTTTTGCTTTAATCAAAAACCACTAAGTATTTTATGGTACTCCTTTCCATGCTTGCAGAAAATACACCCCAAAAAAACGTCCTCTTAATCGTTAAGCTATATCACTATCAACCATCACCTCAACATCCCTCAAAAAAAACACAAACAACTCTACTCACTAAGCCCCTATTCAACCTTCAAGCCAAATCTTAAACCCTTTAATCCTATCGCGCGACACCATAAGCTCATTATCCTTTATATTTTTAATACTCACCCGCATACGCGTTGCAGCAGTAGTAACCACATCTGCAATGGCTCCTATCTCAACAATATATTTTCTGTTAATCCTGTAAAACCGAGCTGGATCGAGCATTGTCAGTAATCGTTCCAAAGGATAATCAACCAAATAATTACTTCCCGAACGAGTAACCAAATAAGTAGCCTTATCTAAACTATAAAAACAGGCAATCTCACTCACATCAATCATTCTGATATGAGCCCCTACTTTTACCACAAATCGGTCCTTATACTCATTTTTTTTATGGTCAATAAGCTCCAATAGTTTATTCACCGTTACCGACGACACCTCTGGCTGTACCTTTCCTGAAAATGATTTGAATTTCTCCAGAGCTTCGCCTATTGCTCTTTTATTAAGTGGCTTCAGTAAATAATCAACACTATTTACCTTAAATGCATCTAAAGCATATTGATCATATGCAGTGGTAAAAATAATAAACGAGGATACTCTCACCTGCTTAAATATCTCAAAACAAATACCATCTCCCAAATGAATATCCATAAATATCAATTCAGGATGTTTATGATCATTCAGCCACCTTACTGCCGAATCAACAGAGTCGAGCATATCGCTAACTTCCAGCATGGGATCACTCTCCATCAGTAGCAGCCTTAAATTCTCGGCAGCTAAAGGTTCATCTTCTATAATTAATACATTCACGATGTAGCTTTTTTATCTTCAAATTTCAACAAGGGCACCTTCACCAAAAATCTATCACCCGTTTTAATAATTTCCATATCTCTTTCGGCCAGATAAGAATACCTTTCGGCCAGATTTTTTAAACCCAAACGGGTGCCATCAGCAGGATGATGATAGGGTTGAAGATTATTACTTACTACCACAAAATCATCTTTAACATAGATATCAATTTTTAAGGGAAAATCCTTTCGTACCTGATTATGCTTAATGGCATTCTCAACCAACATTTGAATTGTCATCGGAATTAACATATATCCTACGTGATCTACTCCTGAAATATCCATTTGTATATGATCGCCAAAACGCTCCTTTTGCAACTCCATATATTGCGACACAAAATGAAGTTCCTCAGCTAAATCTACCACATCTTTGCCCCTGAAGGCGAGTAAATCGCGATAAAAAAGAGATAACTTATCAACAAAACTCACTGCTCTTTCACCATCTATCCTGATTAATGAACTCAACACATTTAAACTATTGAATAAAAAATGAGGATTCACCTGATTACTCAACACCTTATACTGCAATGCAATAGCCTCTTGCTTTAACTTTTCCTCCTCAAGAATAGCCTGTCGCCATTCCTTAAAAAAAGCGCGAGCATAAAAAAACTGCGTAATCAAAAAGAGCGCTATATACTCAATCAGTATTAATATCCTACCCTTAATCAAAAAATCCTTAAATGGCATTCCATGCATCACCGTATACCAAAACCAGTTTGTAAACAAAATAACAAGCGATGAATACACAAGCGTTACTGCCAGAGAAATTAACAAACTTTTTACCGGCCTCACCCTCCAGGAAATCCAGTATTTTCCAGCAAATGCAGTAACATATCCATTGGCAAAAAGCCCATATCCCAGCATTAAGGAGTAGGAGGCATTAGCCAGTAAAGAATGAATATCAGTATGTAACTGTCCACTAATCAACAAACTGGAAACAACCCCCACCGTTATGGATATAAGGCCAAAAACTATAAATTTTTTCCAGTTCCACCTACTATCATATTTCTTAAAATTACCCATTGTTCTTTCTATTTGTTGCATGTATCCAACATAAGCTGGTTATAATACTCTCCCCATTCAGGCCAAAACTCAAGAGGTGCTTCCCATTGCGTAAACAACTGTTTTGCTCTTTCAAATAAAGGTTTTGCTTTTTCTTTTCCTCCTCCCACAAACGATGGGGTATGATATACATTACTGCCCCGACAATAATAAACACGTGGATTGTTCTTATCCAGCGCTTGGGCCCTATCCAGCGCAGCGCTCGATAAAGCGGAATATTTCATGCCCAGCAAAGGATCAGTGATACGCATCGAATAAATTAATGCCTGCAAAACATGCACCTCTGAATTATCATGTGCTGACTTAATTAATGAATCCATATACTGCTGTGCAATATCCAACTGCCTATTAATCTCAACTCCATCTTTAATAAAAAAAGTTATACGCACACGTGAATAACAAGCATAATACCATGGTAACCACTCCCCCTTCTCCTTTTCTGCAATACGATAAAAAGCACTCGATACAGCAGTCAGCTCTTCAGCTGTTTTAGCCTCATACATCTTTTCTATATGCGCTTTCATCACCTGTTGATAATTGCCTGAAGCAAACATATTAACATAAGTAATAACTGCAAATAAAAGTAAAATTGTTTTAACTACACTCTTTTTCATACTATTAAGTTTAAAATTAAAAATATTAAAGCGTTATAAATAAACCTACAAAAGCATATTGTTTTATATCGTTGGTAATGGGTAAATACACATAATCTCCATTCTCATCCAGATTAGGCCCTTCATTATATCCATATACATTATTTGCTCCCAAGGCATTTG
>JBFHKL010000228.1:0-6772 GCA_041595375.1 Saccharicrinis sp. | reverse complement strand
CTTGCCATAGCGCTTTTAACAGCTTATTTAGGTATGTCGTTGGCATTTGGTGCTTTTTTGGCCGGGCTTATGATTTCTGAATCACAATACAGTCATAATGCATTTTCAAATCTTATACCCTTTAAAGATACCTTTACCAGTTTCTTTTTTGTATCCATTGGCATGTTGCTGGATATGAATTTTGTTGTAGATAATTATCAACTGGTGATTTTAAGTGTTATGTTGGTTATTATCATAAAAACAATTCTTGCCGGTGGAACTGGATTTGTATTAGGGCATACTTTGCGCGGTACCGTATTGGTTGGTCTTGCTCTGAGTCAGGTAGGAGAATTCTCTTTTATTTTAGCTAAAATAGGATTAAATAATGGTATACTAAATGATTACTATTACCAGTTATTTCTGGCGGTGGCAGTTATTACGATGGCTGTAACTCCTTTTTTAATGAAAATATCACGTCCATTGGCAAATCTATTATTAAGATTACCATTGCCCAAATTCTTGATTAATGGATTATTCCCCTTAAAAGAAATTGAGATACCGGATATTAAAAATCATCTTGTGATTATTGGAACAGACACAAGTGCCCTCAAACTCTCGTTAATGGCCAAACTGAACAATATGCCGCATGTGTCTATTATTTTTGATCCATTAATAGCTAAAGAAAAAATTCAGAATCATGATTTAGTAGTGTATGGTGATGCGGTTAATGAACCTATCTTAAAGAAAGCTCATGTTGATACAGCTGAAATTATTGTAATTTCTGTTGGAAGGTTAATCCCTTCCATGGCAATTATAGAAAGAGTGAGATATTTAAATAAACAGGCCTATATAATAGCTCGGGCAAAACATATTCAGAATGTAGAGGAATTATATAAACTTGGGGCAGACCAGGTTTTGCCTGAAAAACTAGAAGTGGCCATTGATTTATTTAACCGCGTTCTTGTTAAAAAATTATATCCTCAAAAAGAAGTAAACCGCATATTAACTCATATCAGGAACTTAAACCTTGGGGTTTTTTCTGAAAAGGATATCGTCAATCAACCTACTATTTTTGATGAACTCAGGAATATGAATATTTCTGCTTTTAAAATAGAAAGTAATTCTATCGTCGAAGGAAAATCGCTTTCCGAAATTCAGTTACGAAGTAAAACAGGGGTAACTCTTTTGGCCATCAAAAGGGGCTCAACTATTATAGAACATCCCGTTCCAACCACTTTTTTTCAAGCCAATGATACGGTTTATGTCTTGGGTAATCCGGAGCAAACAAATTTAGCATTTGAATTATTTAATACCGATTTAGGGATGAGTGTGTTTCAATAAGTGATGGTTTTGTCAGGTTTATAACTCATTTATTTATAAATACATCCAAAGTATTTGCTGTTAGTGTGTTTTTGTTCAGTTGCTTATGTGCTTATTGATAAGCAATTGCAAGGTATTTATGGCTTTCAAGTGGCTGGATGATCTGTATTTTAACTTAGGCATGTGTAATTAAATGATAGTTCAGACTAAAACAAGCCGTTAATCAATTCTTCTTCAGTAATCTGAGCGATGAATTGGCTCACCTCTATTTTTGCCAGCTGTTCTTTTATTTGCTGATGATGATGAGGTATTCCCGTGAGTAAATTCTCCAGTTCACTAATGTCTTTGGTGTTAAAAAAATCACCGAAGAGTTTCACATTCTTTATCACTCCTTTTTGAACTTCCATGTTGATTTCTACATGTCCGCCGCTGGTCTTGATGCCTTTTTGGAAATTATATTTTGGAAAATGACCAAAATTCCATTCCCAGGTATTGTATTTCTCCTCTACCAGCTTATTGATGGCTTCAATATCAGAATTGGTAAACTCATACCATTGTGAGTCATTATACAGTTTCATGATGTGATCCAAAATACGTTCTTCGAATTCCTGCAAACTTAGTGTATGGTTAAGGTGTTCAGAGATATTGGTTACTCGGCTTCGGACTGATTTAACTGCCTTGTCCTGGTATTTTAAAGGGTTTATCTTTAAAGCTTTGGAAAGATCAGGAAGTTTGGAACTAAATAGCAAGGTGCCATGCTGTAGTATTTTGCCGTTATAAAAACACTTTGCATTGCCCGAGAACTTTTTCCCTTTAATGGTTAAGTCGTTCCTACCTTCAAATTTGGCATCTATATCTAGTGACTTTAGTACTTCCAGAATTGGCTTTGTGTACTTGCCAAAGTCAACCGATTCATCTGTCTGATCTTTTTTTATAAAACTGAAGTTCAGGTTGCCCGGGTCATGAAATACAGCACCTCCTCCTGATAAACGTCTGATAACATCAATCCGATGCTCTTTCACATAATCCATGTTGATCTCAGCCAGAGAGTTTTGATGTTTGCCAACAATGATTGAGGGCTTGTTGATATAAAGATAGAAACAGTCCTCGTTTTTATTTTTCAAGAGAAACTCTTCTGTGGCTAGGTTAAAGGCTGGATTGTTTGTTTGGGAACGTATGCAAAGCATATGAAAATGTTTTTATGAATTATGTATGTTGAGAAATTCTTGTTTTTTTATAAATAAGAATTGCAAAAATAAAAAAAAATAAAGGGTTATTTTCTTCTTGTGAAAATAGAGAATTTTTAACTAAACTCAGTTGTTTAGCCTTTTTGAATTCATTCTTTTGGCATATGTGTAAAGATACATATTTGTTAGGGATGATTTGTTCTGAAATCTAATTCAGTATGAAACAAGATGATGCAAAAATGGCATTATATGAAAGTATAATGCCATTTTATGTTGTACTTAGAAAAGCTTAGCGAATGACTAAAAGGTTAATACCTTAACAGTGTCGTCTTTTAAATACTTAGTCAGAGGAACTCCCATTCCATCCACTTCAAAACCTAAAGCTCGCAAATCATCTGCAATTTGATAAGCATTAGCACAAGCACTGCAAGCTTTGATGATGACACCATCTTCTTGCATCGCTTTTAATTTTTCCTGTATCTTTAAGTTTTCTGATGTTAACTTAGCTGAGGGACCCCAAATAATTAATGTAACTTCTTTAAACCAATTGTTTTTTGCTGCAGCATGCGTATACATTAAAGCTACCCGTTCAGCAACATAAGGATCGTCACTTGTCCATACAACAGTTAATTTATCTTCATCTGCTTTTGCATTTTGAGCAATTGTTTGACTTGGTTGCATTACAAATAATAACATAATTGTAATGCTCGAAATAAAATATTTTTTCATTGATATATGATTACAGGTTTTTTAATACGGATAATAATAGTTTGCCCGACATTCTGGTTTTATAATCTGGATTAATATACTCAAACACAATCTTTCCGTTTGTATCTACAATAAACACCGAAGGAACAGGTAATAAAGTTTCTTTATTCAATCCATCGCTTTTGGTCACTAAAAAGTTATTGTACTTTTCTGGAGCTTTATAGGCTATACCCATTGCCTTTATTAAATCTCCATCAGAATCGGAATAAAGTTGATATTTGATATCTTTATCTTCTTCCGTTGTTTTTATGTTATTGGGAGAATCAGGGCTTATGCCTACAATTTGATATCCTAAATCTAATATTTCACTCTCTGCTTCCTGAATATCTGAAAGGTGAGTATTACAGTAAGGACACCATCCTCCACGGTAGAATAATAAAACAGTTGGTTTTTTATCGAAAATTGATTTTAATTCAACCTGTGAATTATCTGCCGAAACGATTTCTAATTCAGGTAATTTTTCACCGATTAACAAAGGAGATATCTCTTCTGGTGAACTTGCCACCTGTGCTATTGAAAGATTGGTAATAAACAATAGTAAAAATGTAAAGTACTTCATCGTTTTTAAATTTTGATTAATTATATAACTTTGATTTAAATTGGCTGTAATGTGTATTGTAAATCCAATTCATCAAGTTTTGTAAAATTACAACCCTTTTTATTGGGATGATGTTAACAACTTGTTATTTAACCCTAATGATTTGTTATCACAAACAAAATACAAAGCCAGTGTCTGCGATTGCCAATAAAACGAGTCTGAATATAAGTGTCTTATAATGGTGAAGATTTATAGAATAATGATTTTGGAGGTGTAAGTTTGGATGGATACGATTAAGGGGGCAGGTTTTATGATGCTAGTTTGGGGAGGTGGTATTGTGTAGATAAGCTTTCTCAAAAGTACTATCCTCTTTCTCTGTAAATTATTCATATAAAGAGCTGCATTTTTAATAGGAACAGCTCTTTTATGACAATACAGTCATCCATTAAGCGCAATCAAAACAATCAGATAACCGCAGCCGAAATCATTCAGGAAATGATTGATTTAGCCAAAGAAATTAAAGAAGCCGACAAGCATGGTGATAGAATGGGCTTATCGAAAGATGAATTGGCATTTTACGATGCCTTAGCTCAAAACCAAAGTGCTAAAGACCTG
This sequence comes from Saccharicrinis sp., assembly GCA_041595375.1. Classification (GTDB taxonomy): domain Bacteria; phylum Bacteroidota; class Bacteroidia; order Bacteroidales; family Marinilabiliaceae; genus Saccharicrinis. The sequence goes on along the minus strand of JBFHKL010000228.1, from coordinate 2,365 downwards.
CTAGGTGAAAAGAACAGGGAGAAGGAAACAAGAAGAAGCACATATTGAAATGACAGGATGTGTTGCTCTGCTGAACAATTTTTAGAGGGCATCATTTAAATTCATGTCTTAGTATCCCTGAAAATAAAAAAAATATGGAAATATTCAGAGGACAAAATCTCATACAGTTTACTGAACGCCTTAAAACGGATGAAGATTGCGAAATATACTTGTCCGAAATTAAATGGGAAACAGGTTTTGTATGTCGAAAATGGGGACATACAAAGTATTAATAACGTAAAAACCATTCGCAGACTTGCAACCATTGTAGTGATACAGAATCAGCAATGGCTAACACCTTGTTTCATAAGGTTAAGTTTGGGTTGCGCAAAGTATTTTTCATATGTTTTGAGATGTCTACAACAACCAAAAGTCTTTCTGCTTCCCAAATGAGTGTTCGTTTTGGTGTCAGAGAAAATACCCCAAGTTTATTCATGCATAAAGTTAGAGAAGCAATGAAATCAAGCGAATCCCACCAGATGGATGGAATTGTTCACATAGGTGAGTTTGTCGTTGGTGGCAAAGAAGACGATAAGCCTGGTATAAGCTATGACACCAAAAAGAAGAAATCCATTTATGCTGTTCAATTAACCTAAGATGGTAAAGTAAAAAGATTTTATGCTTTATAAATCAAAGACTTTTCTGCAAAGTCATTACGAACAATATTTGACAAACATATTAGCTTACAGGCTGGTATAATGACCGATGAATGGAAAGGTTATAGACCAATCATGAATGATTTTAAAATTGAGCAAATTCCAAGTAACAATGGAGTCAACTTTAAAGCATTACACATGAAGGCTCTTTTAAAGTTTAATTATTGAGAATCTGTATTCTAAAACAACATTATCAGATATAAAATATTTAGATGATTCTTTTTTATTTATAAGTATTCATAAATTTTTTTTCAAAAAATAAGTGCTGTAAGATGATTGCACCAATAAAAAATGGCTTACAAAATAAATTCTGTAAGCCATTGATTATCAACTGTCGGGATGACAGGATTTGAACCTGCGACCCCTGGTCCCCCAGACCAGTGCGCTAACCGGGCTGCGCCACATCCCGTTGAAATTTTATTTTCCTTATGTTTGAGGGATGCAAATATATAAAAAATGAGCATCGAAATTTAGATTATTTTAAATTTATTGATCGTTTTGCATATTTACTTATGAGTCTATTGTTTACGGGATCATTTTTTTCCTGATGTAATTGTTATTATTCCAATTTCTGATTATTCGTAGTTAATATCACTTTATTTTCGTTATAATTATTTGTGTTTTGATTAGAAAAAATAGAAGTTCAGTCCCGATTTTCTCAGGTTGGTATCTTTTTTGTGTAACAGGCAAAGAATTTATGTAATTTTACATTCGAATCTCAAAAATATGAACGAAAAGGATTTGTTAAATAGATTATCTCAGGGTGATGAGTTTGCCTATGAAACAATCTTTATGACTTATTATCAGCCTTTATCTGTATTTGCAGTTAAGTTGGTGGGTGATATGGACTTGGCAAAAGATGTTGTTCAGGAGGTGATCGTTAATTTTTATCAGAAACGTCATCAAATAGAGATTCATACTTCATTAAAAGCACATCTATACCAGTCAGTGCGTAACAGGTGCTTGAACCATATCAAGAGAGAACAGATTATAAAAACACATCACTCTCAGTTATTTATCGAGAATAAGGATTCAGAACAGGTATTTCACGATATTATGGAAGAGACGGAATTGGAGCATAAGATCCATCAAATTATTCTTTCTCTGCCCAATCAGTGTCAAAAAATATTTGAGATGAGCCGCTTTCAGGGTAAGTCAAATCAGGATATTGCCGACGAACTTTCCATATCAAAACGAACGGTAGAAACACAAATTAGCAACGCATTAAAAAAACTAAGGATAAAATTGGCTGATTATATGGCTGTTTCGGTTATTGTGGCCATCCTATTATCGTTATTGTAGTTGATGTTATTTATTTGGTCTGATTCTAAATAAAAATATAAAGCAGATTGTTGTACGTGTGTTTTTAAAAGAGTTTGTCTAAGTATTACATCGACCTGCTATAAATGGGGTTGGTTTAATGTATAGATGCTAGTAACAGTCAAAAATAAAATAAAAAAAGCAATGGAGTTTTTATTACAGTTGTTAGCTGAATTGTTTAACGATTCAACTGAGGTAGAGCAAATTTCAGACCATGTATCTGAAGAACTTGAGTTGGAAGAAGTGCAAGGAGCAGAAAGTTTTTTTAATGTGATGCATTTTCATTAATTGAAAGTTTTGCATTTACTTTATTTAAAAGAAGGATTTAAGTGAAGAGTATAGGAGAAAAT
>JBFHKL010000227.1:0-6779 GCA_041595375.1 Saccharicrinis sp. | reverse complement strand
TTTTGAACAAAGGGCTTCTGTAATTAAAACAAATTATAACAACAGAGATTGGAATGATGTTTATGATATAGTTAGTTTAGATGCAACGGATATTGATTCCTATACCAATGCGGATTCTGAAAATAGAACGTATTATTATGGAGATTCAGATGCTAGATCGCTATATATGAGTACTTTTCAAGGTAAAGATATTAAAACATTATCATCTGTAACTTATGATTTTAGAAAAAGTAAACATACTGCTAAAGTTTTTGCAGCTATGCAAACTGAATCAGGAGAAGATGATGAATGGGGTACTGGTGTTGAAGGGTTTGAATTTGATAATGTAATTTCTTTAGATCAGGGAGATGAAGCTACTGATGATTATACAAATGGAGTTTATGAAGTAAGAGGTGGAAATGCTACAACGCTATCTTTTTTCGGTAGGTTAAATTATAATTATGCTGATAAGTATTTACTTGAGGGTACATTCAGAGCAGATGCTTCATCTTACTTTACGGACAGTAATAAATGGGGTTATTTCCCGTCTGCTGCTGTGGGTTGGGTGGCCTCCCGAGAGGATTTTATGAGTGATGTGAATTGGATTCAGTTATTAAAAGTAAGAGCCTCTTATGGATCAACGGGTGATGACGGTAGTTTGGGTTCGCAAACACAACAATTAGTATCGTTTAGTGCTGCAGGTTATCCAATTGGAGGTGTAGAATCTTCTCAGATATACATAAGTAGCTATGTGAATGAAGATTTGAAATGGGAAACAGCAACCATATTTAATGTGGGTATCGATGCTTCTTTATTTGATGGGAAGTTTCAGTTTGAGTATGATTATTTTATTAATAATCGTTCTGATATTATAGCCGCAAACACAAGTACTGCTACTGAATATGGATTTGGAGACGGTTATGGTAATTATTATAGTGTGAAAAGTTGGGGATGGGAAGCAAATGCAACCTATAAAAACAAAATCGGTAACTTTGGTTATAAGGTTTCTGGAAATATCTCCTGGTATGATAACGAAATTACTGAGCTAACTGATGATGCTATAAGTGATAATTTCCAAGTAGGTCAAAGTGTTAATGATCGTTATGGTTATGAAACCGATGGTTTCTTTGATGATCAGGATGAAATTGATAATAATTTTGCTTCAGATGGGGTAACTCAAATCGATCAAAGTATTGATGACGCTCGTATCGGTGGTTTTAAATATGTTGATCAAAATGATGATGGTATTATTAATAGCGATGATAAAGTGATTCTTGAAGCCAATAGTGACCGAAATTGGAATATGGGATTAAACTTGTCTGTTAATTATAAAAACTTATCCTTGTCGTCTCGAATTTATGGTGCTTTGTATAGAAAACAATGGTTGAATTCGAATTTTTCTGCTATGCCTTTCTTGGGTGATGGAGCTCCTTTTAAGTATATGTTGGATGCTTGGTCGGTTGATAATCCCGATGCAATGTTTCCTTTTCCAGAATCAACAGATCCTGTGTTAGATTATAATACTAGTGTAGATCGTTTTCTTATTGATTCAGAGTATATAAAATGTCAAAATATTACTTTAAATTATAATTTTGGGCAGGGTTTACTTACTCGTTTAGGTGGTGTTATTAAAACCATGAATGTGTATGTGTCTGCCGAAAATGTTGGTGTGATCTGGACGAATAACCCATTGTATGATGATGGTTGGGATCCTGAATTAGGAATGGGTTCAATAAAATATCCTATGCCTTTTACACTAGCTGCGGGTTTAAGTGTTAAATTTTAACAGGATAACTCATTTTTAAAATTTAATGGAAATTATTGTAATAAAGAATTGATTATGAAATATATAAAAATATATAAACTAACATTCATGCTAGCATTTTTTGTTGCTTTCGCTTCTTGTGATGGCTTCCTGGATGTTACCGATTTGGATGATATTGATGAAACTACAACGTTTCAAACAGAGAGTGATATGACTATGGCCTTAAATCATCTGTATTTATCATTGCCTGAGGCTGATTTAGAAGATAATTTGTATGGTGCTGATCCGGATCAGGCTTATTTTGTCCCTTATTTTTGGACAGATGATGCTGTACACAGGAATATTAATGGAGCTGGGTATAATGGTAGTGATTATAGTTGGTCCTCTAGTACTAGAGCTTTAAGAACTTTTTACCGCTATGCTGATATTGCTGACATTAATTTGTTCTTGGAATATCTGCCTGATGCTACTTTTGATGACGAAGATACTAGGGATCAATATGAAGCAGAAGCTCGTTTCTTCAGAGCGTGGATTTATGAATCAATGTGTTTTGCTTATGGAGATGTTCCTTTAGTAACGACTACATTGGATCCAAGTGATGAGCCATTTCAAGAGGATAGAGATGTTGTTTTTGATTATGTAATTAGTGAGTTGGATGAAATAGTGGATATGTTGCCATCTTCGTATGATTCGGATAATGAAGGACGTATAACTAGCGGGGCAGTATTGGCTTTAAAAGCAAGAGCTTATTTAAATGCTATTGGATGGGCCAGTGATGTGGATGCTATGTATGAAGGAGCAGCTGAGGCTTGTGAAGAAATTATTTCCAGTGGTGTGTATGCTTTAGCTGACGGAATTGATGGATATGAAGATCAATTTAATGGTGATGATGATCTAATATCTACAGAAACCGTTTTGGCTAGAATATATATTGAAGATGGCGAGAGTGGTGAGACTGCGTCAAGAATATGTAGACAATTAAATCTTAAAGGTGCATGGACTGGTACTAATTCTAGTGGAGTAGGACAAAGAAGACCTGGTTTTTCTTCTGACTTTATAGAAGAGGTTCAAACTATCAATGGTTTGTTTCCAGCGGATGATTCTGAATATGATCCAACAGATCCATGGACAAATAGAGATCCTAGGCTTGCTGTTTGTGCTATTTTACCAGGAGATACTGTGCCAGCATCTTCATCTTATGATGATGATTATGTGTTTGAGCCACACCCTGATATTGCACCAAGTACGGATGATATTAAAGGAGTAAATTGTCCAACAGGTTATGCTTTTAGAAAATATATTGATTATGATTTAGCGGATCAGTATTATGGTACAATTGATTTAAAACTAATTCGTTATTCTGAAGTATTATTAATGTATGCAGAAGCTATGGCAGGTCAGGGAGATGATGCAACTGCACTAACCTATTTAGATATGGTTCGTGACCGTGTTGGAATGCCTAAATATGCCGATATAGGTTTACCTACTGTTACAAGAGGAACTACTGGTGATGATATGATTGATGCTATTCTGTTAGAAAGACGTTATGAGTTTGCCGGAGAGGGTCCGCAAAGATGGTGGGATATTTTTAGATACAAAATAGCAGATCAGGTGATTACTTCTGTATATGGAATTCCTTATGATGCTGATAAACCCGGAGATTTGGAAGGAGACAAGTATAGTGCTGGTTTAAGTACTGGATTTGAAAGGGTATGGAGTGATCATTATTATTTATTGCCTATCTGGTCTACCTTTATGGATGATAATGAAAATTTGGTACAAAATGATGGATATTAATCTTTAAATATTCTCATTATAGGATATCTAAATATTTATTAGTTTGTTTACAATGCATGGAGAGGGAGGACTTAGGTTCTCCCTCTTTTTTTATGCTTACTATTTAATTGATTTTTTGTTTGTAGTATTGGGTTGAGTGTGTTATTAGGCTGATGACTATAGAGTCTTTTTATGAGATTATTGATTGCTTTAGCTATCTGGTATAAGGCGTATTTTCACACATGATGCTTGATTGTGAATAGTTATTGAATTGGATAACGAGGGTTTGTTAAATTTTTAAATTTATGAGTATGGATCATCCTTTAAAGGTTTATGTTTAGTACTATTTTTAAGTGAAATATATTTTTTAAAGGTGTCTCATTCTTTTTTCTTACCTTTAAATAAAGAACTTGAAACATTGATAGTTATGTCTTCTTGACTTGGTGAAATACCGGTAAAAAGTGTTTTTTAATGATTAAGCAAATTTTATTTAGACAATTTATTTTTTTTATTTTAAAACATATTAAAAAAATTTAAAAAGTATTTGTTTAAAATGCTATTATTTGTTAAACTTGCATGATATATAATAAAGCCTTTGGGCTTATGTATAATGTACAGGATAACAAATAGTAGGTACTAATATTTAATAGAGCATGATGAGACAATACCTTAATAAATTACCAGCACTTATTTTTATTGGTTTAATGTTTTTTGGGTGTGCCGAAAAATCAAAAAAGAAAGATGAAAAACCAAACATTCTATTCTTATTTACCGATGATCAGCGACAAGGTACAATTGGAGAATATCATCATGATAAAGTGATCACGCCAAATATGGATAAGTTGGTTCAACAAGGAACGAGTTTTACCAATTCTTATATTTTAGGTGCAGCAACTGCAGCTGTATGTTCTCCCAGTAGAGCTATGTTAATGACCGGAAGACATTTTTTTAACATTGAGCCTAATGTATATGCACAATTTGCTTTTCCAGAAGAGGAAAGAGGGAAAAGTGATTTATTAACCTTCCCAGAGTATTTTAAAACCAATGGATATACCACCTTTGCTACCGGTAAGCAGCATAATGGTACTATTTGGTTAGAGCGTGGGTTTAGTCAGATTAAGTCGGCCTTTTTAGGTGGAATGACCACTCATTTTGGAACTAAAGTACAAGATTATACACCAGAAACAGGATGGTCAGAACCTTATAAGCAAAACGAAAAGTTTAGTAGCGAGGTTTTTGCTGATGCAGCTGTAGGGTTTTTAAAAAATTATAAAGCAGATAATCCGTTTTTGATGTATGTAGCCTTTACTGCACCGCATGACCCAAGAACGGCTCCTGAAGAATTTCAAAAGCAATATCCCGCCGACAGTATTGAAGTACCAAAGAATTTTATGCCCGAGCATCCTTTTGAGATTGCAGACGATAGAATTAGGGATGAGAAATTGGCTCCTTTCCCCAGAACAAAAGAAAGAATACAAAAAGAAATTGCCGATTATTATGCCATGATCACTGCCACAGATGCTCAAATTGGTCGTGTGTTAAAAGCATTGAAAGAGTCAGGAAAATTAAATAATACCATCATCGTTTTTTCAGGTGATAATGGTTTGTCGCTTGGGCAACATGGTTTAATGGGTAAGCAAAATGTATATGAATCAGGAGTAGCGGTGCCATTGATTTTTTGTGGTCCTGATATTCCAAAAAATGTAAGAGTTGATGCCTTGGCTTATCTACATGATGTCTTTCCTACACTTTGTGGTTTAACAGGCCTAGATATTCCTGAATCTGTTCAAACAAAAGATTTAACGCCAGTTATAAAAGGAGAAGTTAAGTCGGTTCGTAATAGTATGCTTTATGTTTATAATTCATGGCCAGGAGACCTTTTATATGGTCATAGCCTAGCACATAACCCTGGTGGTGGTCATAGAGCTGTTCGCAAAGGAGATTATAAATTAATAGTTAGTGCTAAGCACGATGTTTTTACCTATCAATTATTTGATATTAAAAATGATCCTTGGGAGCTCTCTAATTTAGTTGACGATGAAAATTTTGCCTCAGTGAAGGCTGATTTGTTAAATGAACTTGAGCTCTTGATGAAAGAAAGTGGTGATCCTGCCGATTTGAATAAAAATGAATTCGGATTGTACGATCATCCTGAGGATTATGATTTTAAAAATAAAAAATAGGACATGAGCTATTATAGATTAACAATCAAGCATTTTCTTATTGCACTATTTGTTTGTAGTGTAATCAGTATTAATGCTCAGGAGAAAGAGCTGAGTTGGGGTGAGTTAGCCAATCAGTATGAGTGTCCCGAATGGTTTCGGGATGCAAAATTTGGTATCTGGTTTCACTGGGGACCTCAGGCTGTGCCCGAGCAAGGTGGTGGCTGGTATGCCCGCCACATGTATATGAAGGAGGTAGGCCGTCAGAAATTTGGAAAAATGGCCAGAGTATATCATGAAATGACTTATGGACATCCTTCTAAATTTGGATTTAAGGATGTGATTAATACCTGGAAAGCCGAAAAGTTTGATGCTGAGGCTTTGGTGCAGTTTTCAAAGGAAAATGGTGCTAAATATATTATGGCCTTGGCCAATCATCACGATCATTTTGATTTATGGAACTCTACCTATCACGACTGGAACTCTGTGAAGGTAGGACCTAAAAAAGATATTATAGGGGAGTTTGCCAACGCAACACGTAATGCTCATTTAAAATTTGGGGTTACCAGTCACGATGACCGTTTTTTAAATTGGTGGCAGCCGGCTTTTGGTGCTGATGAAACAGGCGAATATGCCGGAGTGCCCTACGATGGTCGTTTGACCAAAGAAGATGGAAAAGGTCTTTGGTGGGAAGGATTAGATCCTGCCGATTTATATGGTCCTGTTCCTGAAGACAGAACACCGGAAGTGATTAATGCCATTAAAGAAAATTGGGAACAACGTCATTTGCAATTGATAAATGACTATCAACCTGATTTGCTATATAACGATGGATTTAACTTTTCTTACGGAGAGCATGGTAGAGAAGTTTGTCGTAAAATGTATAACAACAGTTTAGCTAAGAATGGTAAGATAGATGCCATAATGCTGTTAAAGCGCAAAGAAAAAGGTACCGTTAACGAGGTAGAATCCGGTGGTAGTAATACCTTAAGAGCGGAACCATGGCAGTCAGAAATTACTTTTACCGATTGGTTTTATAAAAAGGATAGAGTTTATACGCATAATGCCCGTACTATTTTAGAAATGTTAATTGATGC
>JBFHKL010000226.1:0-6878 GCA_041595375.1 Saccharicrinis sp. | reverse complement strand
CTACTCAGGTTAAAAAACTTTCCGGACCAACGGTTGTAGGAAAAATTGAGCTGCCCAAAACGCCGACTAAATCGGATAATAATGCAGACAAGAATAAGAAGAAAAAGAGAAAACGTATCCGCAAGGATAAGGAACGTGTTAATATAAATGAGAAGCAAACACCGCAAGGTGGTGGTGGTCAGCAACAAGGTGGCCAGCATAGACCAAAACCTCAGGGTGGTCAGCGTCCTCATGACAATAATCAACGTAGTCAATACAAAGGACCGCGTAAAGGTAAGCCTGCTCAGCATCGCCCTGTTAAAACAGAGGTAAGCGAGGAGGATGTACAACGTCAAATTAAGGATACCTTAGCCAGATTAACAGCTAACAAAGGTAAGTCTAAAGCCTCACGTCACCGTAGAGATAAGCGTGATGCTGTCAGCCAAAAACATATGGCTGAGATAGAAAAGGCTAATCAGGAGAAGAATGTGATTCAGGTGACTGAATTCGTTACGGTTGCCGAGCTGGCTACCATGATGGATGTTCAGGTGAACCAGATTATTGCTTCTTGTATGAGTCTGGGTTTGTTTGTATCTATCAATCAGCGTTTAGATGCAGAAACCATTTCTCTTGTAGCTGAAGAGTTTGACCATACCGTTGAGTTTATCAGTGTAGATGTGGCAGCAGCTATTGCAGAAGAAGAGGAAGATGATGAAAGCTTAATGGAAGACCGTTCTCCTATTATTACGGTGATGGGACATGTTGACCATGGTAAAACATCTTTACTGGATCATATACGTAAGGCTAACGTAATTCAAGGTGAAGCAGGAGGTATAACCCAGCATATTGGAGCTTACTCAGTAACCCTTGATTCTGGTAGAAAAATTACCTTCCTAGATACTCCGGGTCACGAAGCCTTTACCGCCATGCGTGCACGTGGAGCTCAAGTTACAGATATTGCTATTATCATCGTAGCGGCTGACGATAATGTGATGCCTCAAACGATTGAAGCAATTAATCACGCTTCAGCAGCGGGTGTGCCTATTGTATTTGCTATTAATAAAATTGATAAACCGGGTGCTAATCCTGATAGAATCAGAGAAGAACTGGCAAATATGAATTACCTCGTAGAGGAATGGGGTGGTAAATATCAGTGCCAGGAAATTTCGGCAAAAAATGGTGTTAATATAGAGGATCTTTTAGAGAAGGTTCTGCTTGAAGCAGATTTACTGGAACTAAAAGCCGTTAAAGATAAAAGAGCTGTTGGTTCAGTTATTGAATCATCATTAGACAAAGGTCGTGGTTATGTAACTACTGTGCTTGTTCAGTCAGGTACCTTAAAAGTAGGAGATATTATTTTAGCGGGTAGTTATATGGGCCACGTAAAGGCCATGTTTAACGAACGTAACAAAAGAATAGAGGTAGCAGGACCTTCAGAACCGGTACTAATGCTTGGATTAAACGGAGCAGCTCAGGCTGGTGAGAAGTTTAATGTAATGGAAAGTGAGCGTGAGGCCAAAGAGATTACCAATAAACGTACTCAATTGCAACGAGAGCAGGGAATGAGAACCAAGAAGCATATTACGCTCGACGAAATTGGTCGTCGTATCGCTATTGGAAACTTCCAGGAACTGAATGTGATTGTTAAGGGTGATGTGGATGGTTCTATTGAGGCATTGTCCGATTCATTAATCAAACTGTCTACCGATGAAATTCAGGTTAATGTGATTCACAAAGCTGTAGGTCAGATTTCTGAATCAGATATTATGTTGGCAGCAGCATCTAATGCTATTGTCATTGGATTCCAGGTTCGTCCTTCTATGGCAGCTCGTAAGATTGCTGAAAAAGAAGAAATAGATATTCGTCTGTATTCAATCATCTATGATGCTATCGAAGAACTTAAATCAGCAATGGAAGGTATGCTTTCACCTGAAATTAAGGAGCAGATTATTTCTTCTCTTGAAGTTCGGGAAACATTTAAAATTACAAAAGTGGGTACTATTGCAGGTTGTATGGTTAAAGAAGGAAAAATTAACCGTAATTCAAAAGTGCGCCTAATTCGTGAAGGTATTGTTATTCACACAGGTATGCTTGCTGCGTTGAAACGCTTTAAAGATGATGTGAAAGAAGTAGCTTCGGGTTACGAATGTGGTGTGAGTATAGCTAAATATGATAACATTGAGGTAGGTGATATCATTGAAGCCTTCGAAGAAGTTGAAGTTTCTAGAAAGCTTTAAGTACAAGTAAAAATCGTTTGATTATCGATATATAATCCCTGCTCATTGATTGAGTAGGGATTTTTTTTTGACATAAAAAAGGCCTGAAGATGATCTTCAGACCTTTGTGTTTACTTCTTTAGTATTAATTTCGTTGCAGGTATTCTCTTTTCTATAACTAATTAAAAAGCAATACCAAACTAATGATGACATAGATTTAACCGTGTCATCATGAGCAAGAGACCTTGTTTAAAACTGATTAGCTAATCAGTTCCTTATATTCATCAGCACTAAGCAACTGGTCAAATTGAGAAGCATCTTTAACCTCTATCTTAACCATCCAACCGCCTTCGTAAGGTTCTTTGTTTACCAGCTCAGGATTCCCTTCCAATTCAGGGTTTACCTCAAGTACTTTACCTGCTGCAGGCATATATAGGTCAGAAACTGTTTTTACAGCTTCAATAGTACCAAATACCTCTTCTTTGTCTAGCTCTTCGCCTTCGGTTTCTATCTCAACAAATACAATGTCGCCTAATTCTCCTTGGGCAAAATCTGTGATTCCAACTGTTGCTTTGTTGCCATCAATCAAAACCCATTCGTGATCTTTGGTATACTTTAAATTTACAGGAACATTCATTTTTTTGCTTATTTATAATTTTACGTGTTTCAAATTTAAGATAAAATCCTCTTATAATACATGGTAAATGTCATACTCATGCTAGCATTCAATGGGCAATTATTTCAATGAATTTCGTCAAAGTTATAAGGTGTTTCCTGATATACGTAGTAATTAAGCCAATTGGTAAATAATAAGCTGGCATGGCTTCGCCATGTTACAATAGGGTCTTTGGTGGTATCATCATCAGGAAAGTAGTTTTTTGGGATACTTATTTCATCTCCTTTTTCCAAATCGCGGTAATACTCTTCTTTTAAGGTGTAAGGATCGTATTCGGCATGTCCGGTTACAAAAATTAATCTTTTATCTGGGGAGATGACAATATATACACCTGCATCCTTTGAGTCCGCCAGTGTTTTGAGTCCTGTAACTTTATCAATATCTTTTTGTCGCACACTTGTAAAGCGCGAATGCGGGGCAAAGAATTGATCATCAAAGCCACGCATTAAGGGCTCTTTAGAATCTTTCACTTGATGGTTGAATACCCCAAACAGCTTTTTGTTCCTATGTTGTTTTGGAATACCGTAATGGTAGTATAGCCCTGCTTGTGCGCCCCAGCAGATGTGTAAGGTACTTGTTACGTTTTGACGGCTCCATTCCATAATGTCTTTCAGTTCATCCCAGTAGGTTACCTCGTCAAATTCAAGATGCTCTACCGGAGCCCCTGTAATAATCATTCCATCATATTTTTTTTTCTTTACCTCGTCAAAGGTCTTATAAAACGTGGTTAAATGTTCTTTGGGTGTTGTTTTAGGGGAGTGTGTTCGCGTCATTAATAAGTCAACCTCAACCTGCAATGGCGTATTTGACAGTACGCGCATAATTTGTGCTTCTGTGGTAATTTTCAATGGCATCAGGTTAAAGACAACAATCTTCAATGGCCTGATGTCCTGACGAGCAGCTCTGCTTTCGTTCATCACAAAAACATTCTCCTGTTCAAGTATTTTTCGCGCTGGTAACTGATCTGGTACTTTTATGGGCATAGCAATATTTTTAAAACAACAAAGGCCGTAAATTACGGCCTAAAAATATGAATAACAATGATATTTTACCGTTTTATTAAGCCATAAAATAAAATGTTCATTACATTATTAACTTGTTCTGTCATGTCTTCAAACTTATTGGAAGTACTAAACATAGGTAATTCAATCCCTTTCATAGCAATGGCCAGAGCAATAGCTCCCAGATAGGTGTTTTTTATCTGAAAAGAGTCATTGGTTATCCCTGCATCTAAGATATTTTGTATCATCTCTACTTCTTCTTTCTCGCTGTTTTCTTTTACCTTTTTTACAAATTCCAGTCCACCGAAACGCTCATCAGTTAAAGCCTTAAAGTAATTTTCTAACTCACTAATGGTTTTCATTCTGGTTAAAACATAGTTGTTGAGTTTATCTTTGGGTTCAAGATCTGAATCCACTACTTCGTGCAATTTACTGAGTAACTCATTTTGTTCCCAATCGATTACCGCTTGAAATATTTCCTCTTTGTTTTTAAAGTAATAATACAGAGAACTCTTACCTTTATGCAACTCCAAGGCAATATCCTCCATGGTTGTTTTTTTATAACCAAATTTGGCAAAAAGCACTCTCGATACTTCTAAAATAGAAGCTCGTACACTTTCGTTGTAATTTAAATGTTCGTTTGTCATAAGATTAGTAGATTAGGCCGTTTATTATTATTTCCTGTATCTACAAAAATAAACAATTGTAATGTTAAAAGAAAGACCATTCAAAATAATAAAATGGTCATTCCTGTATTTTTAGTCTGAATATTCGAAAAAAAAACCCATTAATGTATTTATTTTTAATGAGTTTGTATAGTGACGACTCTTATCGTCTATTGTTCTGTCCTTGTTTTATATCAAATTATTAAAATTTGATCACAAGGTTTAACGAAATTTTTTTGATATGTGTTAATCCTTAATCAGCTCAAAATCCAATTGTTTTCTGATGAGGTTAGCCTTTGCTACCAAAATGGTTACAGGATCGCCCAATTGATATTTCTTGTTGAATTTTCTTCCAACAATACAATAATTGTCTTCATCAAAACGATAAAAATCATCATCCAGATTACGAATGGAAACCATTCCCTCACATTTGTTTTCGTCAAGCTCCACATAAAATCCCCATTCGGTAACCCCAGAGATGACTCCCGTGAATTGAGTACCTACATGTTCTTTCATAAACTCAACCTGTTTAAACTTAATGGATGCTCTTTCAGCTTCTGATGCTACGAGTTCCATCTTAGAACAGTGTACGCATTGTTCTTCTGTTTTGGAAGTATTGGCCGAACGACCTCCGTTCAGATACGATTCCAGTAAACGATGAACCATCATATCGGGATATCGCCTGATGGGTGAGGTGAAATGCGAATAATGTTTGAAGGCTAAACCGTAGTGTCCTACATTATGACTTGAATAGGAAGCCTTTGCCATAGTTCGTATGGCTAATGTTTCAATGATATTTTGCTCCTTTTTCCCTTCAACCTGTTGTAGTAATCTATTGATTGAACTGCTTATTTTTTCTTCTCCCATAGGCATGGCCTCATATCCAAAGCGACGAACAAAACGGGCAAAGTTTTCAAATTTCTCAGGATCAGGGTTGTCATGAACTCGGTATACAAAGGTTTTGGGTTTGGTTCCCACTCCTTTGGTAATTTCTTTTTTGCCTATGAATTCAGCTACCCTTTTGTTAGCCAATAACATAAACTCTTCAATCAGCTTATTGGCATCTTTTGATTCTTTAAAGTATACACTAAGAGGTTTGCCTTTTTCATCAATCTCAAATTTAACTTCTATTCTCTCAAATGAAATAGCTCCATTGGCAAAACGTTGTTTGCGTAGTTGTTTTGCCAACTTATCCAGCCTTATTACTTCGTCGGAGAAATCGCCTTCTCCTGTTTCAATAATTTGCTGTGCTTCTTCGTAGGTGAATCGCCTGTCGCTGTATATGATGGTTTTACCAAACCAGGTGTCTAATAGATTAGCTTCGTCATCCAGCTCAAACACTACAGAGAAGCATAGTTTCTCCTCGTGAGGACGGAGCGAACAAATGCCGTTGCTTAGTCTCTCTGGTAACATGGGTACCACGCGGTCAACCAAATAAATGGAGGTTCCTCGTTCAAAACCTTCTTTGTCAATAATGGTGTTTGGTTTTACATAGTGCGAAACATCGGCAATATGAACGCCTACTTCCCAGTTTCCATTTTCTAGTTTTCTTAACGAAAGAGCATCATCAAAGTCTTTGGCATCTTTAGGGTCGATGGTGAAGGTAGTTATCTCTCTAAAATCACGTCGTGTTTTTATTTCTTCAGGACTTATTTCTTCACTGATTTCCTCTGCAGCCTCATTAACTTTTTGAGGGTATTCATAGGGTAGATTATATTCTGCTAATATCGCATGTATCTCGGCATTATTTTCGCCTACGTCACCTAAAACATCAACGATTTCACCAAAAGGATTTTTAGTGCTATCGTTCCATTCTGTTATTCGACCTATAGCCAGTTGACCTGCTTTTGCCCCGTTTAATTTATCCAGCGGAATAAACAAATCACGGAACATTACTTTTTTATCAGTCACCAAAAAAGCAAAGTTCTTGGATACTTCAACCGTACCCACAAAGGTATCTCGCTTGCGTTCTAATACTTCTACTACTTCGCCTTCCAAAGAGCGTCTTCTCTTTTTTGCAAAAATTAAAATGCGTACTAAGTCTCCATTTAAAGCAGTTTTTAAATTGGGCTGACTCACAAAAATATCATCTCCAACTCCGTCTTTAGGTATTATATAAGCGGCTCCTGAACTGGTAGCATCAACTGTTCCTTCCATATAAGCACCTCGGGAAAGTAATTTAAACTTTCCTTTGGAAATTTCGGTTAGGAATCCACTTTCTAATAGCTCGTATAATATTTCAACGATTGACTGTCTTAAAGAGACCTTCTTTAATCCCAATAAATCTGCAATTTGCTTGTAATTATAAGTTTGTTTAGGATTATTGGTGAAAATCCCTTGT
>JBFHKL010000225.1:0-6918 GCA_041595375.1 Saccharicrinis sp. | reverse complement strand
GATCCGGGAAATAATACCTTATTAATTGCATCTATCATTTATGATACAGATAAGAAATATAAGTTAACAAAGGAACTTATTGATGCCGGGGTAAACGTAAACATGAAAGACAAGCACGGCGCAACAGCCCTTTATGCGGCCATCTTTAAATCAAATCCTTCATTAGTAAAATTATTGCTTAAAAAAGGTGCCAACGTAAACCAGGTTATATATAATCCATTTCACAATCGCAACAACAACAATGAGAGTCCGCTACTCTTTTTACTTACAGGGATCCAGGAAGAACCTGAGCTATTGTCTAATAAACATAATGAAGTTGTGAGTATTCTCAAATTACTTCTAAGAGCAGGAGCTGATGTCTCTATACAAACAACAACGGAACAAATGACAGCTATGGATATAGCTAAGATACTGGGAGATGAAGAGATTATAAAAATCCTAAGAAAACATTCTTCAAAACAATTATGATAGCTTTATTATCTGTTACTATCAACGCAAAAAAATCAGAGGGAAGGATAGTAATCACAAGCGAGTAACCCTTGTTTTTTTTACCCGAAGTAAGATATCCAATTAAAAGATTGAGACAGCTGTTCCCTGATTAACAAAACGCTTCTACAACAATGCTTAACAAGTAAGTTAACTTGCTTTTAATGAATAAATGAATTATATTCAATGAGAAAAATAAAAAAGTTCGCCCTAAAAAATAACAAACCTACGGACACGCCAACTGAAAAGGATGCCTTTAGAAAAGTAAAAAAGTTATTACTTAAAACTTCTTTATCTTAACTATCTTTGAAAGAATGAAAGGAAGAATACATTTCATATGGGCATTACTATCAGGATTAACCCTATTTCCTCTTTTGGGTTACTCCCAAAACAACATGGCCCAAAAGAAAAAAGTATTAGTCCTTCATTCTGTTGAAGAATCACGCCCATGGAATACCATGTTTAATAACCAATTAAAGGAATCCATTAAAAACTCTTGTCCTTACGACGTAGAATTATCGATGGAATATACCGATTTAATACTTTATCATACAGAAGAATACAAAGACATTCTGGAAAGATCCATACGTTATAAATATAAAAACAATCTACCCGACATCATCGTTATCACACAAATCGAAGCTGCAAATTTCGTATTTGAACGAAATCTATTTCCCAAAACGCATAAAGTATTAATTGATTTATCAATAGATCTGATTACAGAACATGCCCATGCTACTAACATAAGCGTTACATTAGATTTTGAAGCTATGGTAAAGCATGCATTGAATATTTTCCCGCAAACAAAGGAAGTATATGTAATCGCAGGCAACAATAACACAGACTCTCACACTTTAAATCTGTTTATCAATGACATGGCCGTATTCAAAGAAGACATTTCATTCAAATATCTAAACAATTTAAATAGAAGTGCCATTTTAGATAGCATCAAGAAACTCCCAGAAAACTCTCTGGTATATTATTTGGCGTATACGCAGGACTTAGATGGGCATGCAGTAATGGCCAAGGAATTCAGCATCGATATTGCCCAAAATTGCAATCGCCCGGTATTTAGTTTTCTGGATCTGCTAACAGAGGAAACAGGAGTTTTTGGGGGCCTGGTAGCCTCTTTGCGTTCAAAAGCCATAAAAAGCGTTGAGGTCATCACCCAGGTTTTTAAGGGTGAAAATATGGAAACCATTCCTCCTGTTGAGGCAGATTATGCCTATACTTACGATTGGCAGGAATTAAAAAAATGGAACATTGACATTGAACAGCTACCTGATTCAAGCATATTTTATCATCGCAAGTACACTTTTTTAGAACTCTATAAATCAGAGGTTATCATTGGACTATTTGTTTTATTTTCCTACACTTTATTGCTTATCCTTCTTTTATATAGCAATAGAAAGAAAAGATCAAGTGAGAAAAAACTAAAAGTAAAAAATGCCCATTACGAATTATTAAATTTAGAATATAAATCGCAAAATGAGTTGCTTAAGGTGGAAAAAGAAAGAGCGGAAGAAAGCGACCGGTTAAAACTAGCTTTCCTTTTAAATATGAGCCATGAAATAAGAACTCCTATGAATAGCATTATTGGATTCTCTGAAATGCTAAACGATGAAAAACTGGACATAGCGCAAAGAAAGGAATTCACAAGACTAATTAACAATGGCAGTATTCAGCTTTTAAATATTATTGACGATATTTTAGAGATTTCCCGATTAGAAACCCATCAGGTCAGGATTCACCCTAAATTATTTTCCGTTAATATTTTAATCAAAGAATTGCATGCCCTTTTTTCTCTAAGAATAAAAGAAAAAGGACTCTCTTTTACCTATGAAACGGCACTGAATGATGAAAATTGTTATATTACAAGCGATAAGGCAATCATCAACAAAATACTGATCAACCTGATTGAGAATGCACTTAAATTTACTCATCAGGGATTCATTAAATTAGGATATTTAACCATGCCAAATCAACTTATTTTCTTCGTAAAAGATTCAGGGGTAGGCATATCTTCGGAAAATACAAATCGCATTTTCGATCGTTTTATGCAGGAAGAAAAAGCCTTATCCCAAAAATATGGCGGATTAGGACTTGGCCTAGCCATTTCAAAAGAAAACGCCAGCTTGTTGAGTGGGGACATTACTGTAGAATCTGAAAAAGGTAAGGGCTCTACGTTTTACCTCTCTATTCCTTATCCTTCAATTAAATAGTCCATAATATTCTATAGCAATAAACTGTGATTTATAAAACAATGAAAATGAATATAAAACAAGCTATACTTATCGGCATAGTAATCTTATCGTGCATCAGCTGCAATCAAACCATAGAAAAAGAAATTACTGATTATAGCTATTACGATCAACGCAAGACAGATATAGCAAACGCTGACACTTTATTCGCCATAAGCAACGAAGAATATCTAGAATACGGTGCAAATGTGGCCTTTTTAAACGCCAAAGGTGACACAATTATACCCTTCGGTAAATATGCCTATTTTGGAACTGATACCTTAGCTCATTTTGCCTTCGTAATGGAACACCCCAATGACTCTACATACGGAAGATGTATAGCTATCAACCAAAATCAAAAAATATTATTCGACATCGTTATTTTCGATTGCGGACCGGATTATTTTAATGAAGGATTAACCAGAGTAATGCGCAACGGAAAAATGGGCTTTGCAAATCAATTTGGAGAGATCATTATCCCTTGTAAATATGATTATGCCAAAGTGTTTTACAATGGAACAGCTGAAGTAACCTTTGATGCAAAAGAATATTTTGATATGGATGAACACCTAATTGTAACAAGCAACGAGTGGTTTTCAATAGACCAAAAGGGAACCAAAATTTCTCAGACACCTTAAAACATACACTCCATGATAAACTAAACCCAAATTATTATTGATTTCTTTGAAGATGTACAGCTATAAAATCATTGACATCAATAATCTGGGTTTATCTACCCTCTTTTCTTTAACACTCAGATACTATGTACTGTTTCTTTTTCCAATGCCATAACTAATATTTTTGCATGATCAAATGCAATACCTTTCGAGTCTATAACTTTATAATTAGCAATCTTAGAGTCTATCATTTCTTTTTCAACTTCTGCTGTCAATACCGTTTGTTCTAAACTCAACACTAACTTATAAAGCATTTTAGTCTCCTCATCTTCCTTCTGTTCCATTTTTGAAAGGTGAATATTAAATATTTGAACATCTATTGCATCCTCTCCAAATAATAAAGATTGATTTTCTACTTCACATACACCCATAAAAGCACATGAAATAATCCAACCCCGCGGATCGCGCTGAGGCTCACTAAACACTTGCAGCTGAGAAAGTGTAATATCTGTGATTCCGGTTTCTTCTCTCAACTCCCGATAAGCGGCTCTTTCTATAGATTCGTTACTCCTTACAAAGCCACCGGGCAAAGCCCAATCATTCATATATGGGTGTTCGCCTCGTTTAATTAACACAACGGAGAATGTATTTTCAACAGGCTGTTTATCCTGTACAAAAGCGACAATATCAGTTGCAACCGATGGTCTCTCGTAATCCTTTATACTATATGCTTTTAAAAACTCAGCTTCTCCTGTTAAAAGTGTATTACTTTTATTAAACAGCTCAATAAGTTCTTTTTTAGACCTTTCGGAGTAAAACAAAGGAATAACCCCATTGATATAATCAGCACCTCTGTTGGTTAACAGGAGCCTGCCCCTCTGGATCTCCATAAGATTTTCTTGCAAAACAAAATCAACTTCATTTTTAAAATGATCGATGAATGAGATTTGAAACCGCTGTTTGAAAGCCTCTAAATCAACAAAACCAAAATAAAAAGCTACAGAAACCATTTTGGCAATAGATTCCTCCAAATCCAATGAATAAAGATCTTGTATTGGAATTTGATTACTCTCTATTTGTTGTTTGTATTTATTTAATTGCTTATTGGCTGCTCCTGAATTATAAGCCAAATAACAATTACCAAACGACTGGGCTCCAAGACCAAGGCCAACATAAGGAACTCCTTCAATCACCCGCTTTGTCAAATAGTCACTTGTTCCATAATCCCCATATATTTTACTAAATGTATTCTTACCCACATTAGCTTTATAACCATTTTCTAAGAGGATACGGTATGCCAGTCGGTACTGACTAATTATTTTGTACAAGGAAACACCTCCTGCTTCCTGTTCCAGCTTAGTGCCTTTATATCTATTTCGATAAAGAGTAATATAATCAGGCTTTAAAGCAATAGCATAATGTAAAGTATTTTCAAAATCCTCATCATTTTGATGCAAAAAACCATACATCAGATCAATATTAAACTTCTCAAAACCTGCCTGCCTGATATTCATAACAGCCCGTTCATAAATTTGAGTAGTTCCTTCTCTACCCAAATCATTTAACAGCTTTTCTGATACAGTCTGAATGCCCATACTCATTCGTTTATAGCCCAGCTTAAAAATTTCTTCTAATTTTTGAGGCTCTTGTGCAGCAATTATTGGCGTTGTTTCGATACTAAACACAACATCTTTATCAAAATCAAAAGAATGCAAGAGTGCGTCTGTAATCACTTTAATCTGATTCACCGATAGTTTAGTTGGCGTTCCTCCTCCAAGGTCATACCCCACAATCTTTTTGCCTTTAAGTATAGTCTTATACATCTCTATTTCTTTTAACAATAAAGACACATACATTTCTTCAGTACTCAAGTCACTTCCCTCCAGCACAACATACTCACAGAATTTACATCGTATCTTACAAAAGGGGATGTGTACATAAAGACTTAAGAAGTCAGAATTTTTCCAATCTTCTTTTAAAAAATTCAGGTACTCATCCTGATTCTTTATGCGAAACTGTTTATAGGAAGACGGGGTTAATGGATAAGCTGTATTGGCATAATGATGGTATTGTAATCCTGTATCAAAAATCTGTTTTGGTTTCATTGATCTATTTATATGGTCAAAAAATATAACTTTCATTCATTAATAATCCTCAACCAGATAGATTTGTTCTTTTGACTCAATCGCTCTGGGAGAACGGCTTTGTCTAACAACATCTATGGCTTTTTGAGCATTCCAGTGATTCTTTTTCTTTAAATAAAGCGCCGCCACAGTACCAGAACGTCCTAGGCCACCCACACAATGAATCAATACTTTTTTATTGGCCTCAATTATTTTGTCCAACCAATTAAAAATATAATCTATCTCTTCAAGAGATGGGTTTCCCTGATCCTTGATGGGAATATGAAGGCTGGATATTCCGGTCGCATTTAGTTGTTTAAATAAATCATTTACTCCATGCTTATTTAGCTCATCAAACGTCACCAAAGTAAGTACATGATCAATCCCAGCATTTCTTATGATATTCAGGTCTTGTGTTAAATTTCTCTTCATATCCTTTCTTCCGGGAAGTAAGGTTAAGGCTATTTGCTCCTTGCCTTTAAAATTTTCTTTCCCACTTAAAAAGTCAAGTCGAAGTTCCCTAGATGACTTATGCTTCTCCACTATTTTTTTCGCACAAATAGAACTCATATACAGGGCCAATTTTTTTTGCCACAAGTTGCTTTCCTCAAAGGACAAGGTATGAATAGAATATCGTAACATGGATACATAGTATTGATAGGGATCGCGGATAGTCTCTATCAAATCGGCATAATAGGATCGTAATTGAATGATGGTAGCCAAGGCATGATTAAGCACAGGATATGTAAACCTATTATTCAAAGGAGGATAAGCCAGATCGGGTACCTCAGTAATGCAATCTATCAGTTTAAGAGCCTCCTCAAACTCATCCTTTGAGTTCAGACGGGTAAAAATAAACAACAGGTCATTTTCCAGTTTAATTAAATCCCTTAAAATATGTCCATAATGAGTATGAAAAAAATCTATCAGCCAAATATTTTCCTGACCATCGATTAAGATATTAGCGCCATTTAAATCCCCATGCACAAAAGCCATAAAATGTTGTTCCTGATAATTAACATCCAAATTACCTAGCTCTTCCTTATAAAACTGAACCACATTATAACATCTATGGCCTTCTATATCAACAAAATCACCCTGAGGAGCTTGACCCAACACTTCTTCTACACTATTTGCAACGACATCTGCATATTTAGGCGAAAAATCATAATATGCTAAGAGATCCAGTTTTTCGGAACGTCCAGCCTCATAAAGCCTACCTAACTGTTTTTGAAAAATGACATCTAAATAAGCTTTAATTTTTTCTTCATGATAGTAATCCATGTAAAAAGATTGAAAGGTCTGGATGGCATCTCCGTACATGGCCGCATATCTGTATTTTATTGCGCCTCTATTTTCATCCTCAGCATAATCAATTATACTGGGTGCATTGTTACCCAGCACATCTTTTATTCGCTCAAAGGCATCTCGCTCTTTGGCAATAAGCTTTCT